>JAATES010000394.1 GCA_015655615.1 Actinomycetales bacterium | reverse complement strand
GGGCCGCGTGGTGTTCCGGTACGCGGGCGGCAATCCCAACGGGTCCCGCCACGACATCGCCGGGATCACGAACGCAGCGGGCAACGTGGTCGGGCTGATGCCCCACCCCGAGCACGCGGTCGAGCGAGGTTTCGGCCCCCGGGGTGGCGACGGACGCCGCAGTGGCATCGACGGGCTGGGGTTCTTCACCTCGGTCCTGGCGTCCCTCGTCACCGTCTGAGCGGGTCGGTCGCGGCTGCGGCGGCCCGGGCCGCCGCCGGCAGTGCGGCGAGGATGCGGTCGAGGGCTATGTCGTCGTGCGCCGCTGTCACGAACCAGGCTTCGAAGACCGACGGCGGCAACAGGACACCTGCATCCATCATCGCGTGGAAGAACGGCGGGTAGCGCCATCCCTCCTGGTCCCTGACGTCGGCGTAGTCCCGGATGGGATCGGGCCGGAAGGCGATGGAGAACAGGTTGCCCGCCCGCTGGACGCGATGGGCGACCCCGGCGTCGGTCAGTGCGGCGGAGGTCGCCTCGGACACCACCTGAGCCACGTCGTCGAGCCGCCGGTAGACCGCCGCATCGGCGGCCCGCAAGGTCGCCAGCCCGGCCGCCACGGCCACGGGGTTGCCGGACAGCGTCCCCGCCTGGTACACGTCCCCATGCGGAGCCAGATGGTCCATGACGTCGGCGCGTCCGCCGAGGGCGGCCACCGGCAGGCCGCCGCCGATCACCTTGCCGAACGTGAAGAGGTCGGGGGACCACCCTGCGAGTGCGCCTTCCAGGCCCCACCAGCCGGACGGCCCGACCCGGAATCCGGTGAGGACCTCGTCCATGATGAGCAGCGCGCCGTGCGCCCGGGTGAGTGCGCGCAACTCCGCGTTGAATCCGGGCTCGGGGGCGACCACCCCCATGTTCGCCGCCGCGGCCTCGGTGATCACCGCGGCGATCTGGCCGCCCCGCTGGGCGAAGACCTCGGCCACGGCGGCCACGTCGTTGTAGGGCAGGACGACGGTCTCACCGGCCGTCGCCGCGGTGACCCCGGCGGATCCGGGCAACGCCAGGGTGGCGACTCCGGAACCGGACTCGGCGAGCAGGGAGTCGACGTGCCCGTGATAGCAGCCTGCGAACTTCACGAGGAGCGGGCGAGCGGTGACGCCGCGCGCGAGCCGGACCGCCGTCATCGTCGCCTCGGTCCCCGTGGAGACCAGCCGCAGCCGCTCGACGGCACCGACCCGCGCAACGATGGCCTCAGCGAGATCGGCCTCGGCTTCGGTGGGAGCACCGAAGCCGAGGCCGCGAGCGGCAGCCGACTGCACGGCCGAGACCACGGACGGGTGGGCATGGCCCAGCAGGGCAGGCCCCCACGAGGCCACCAGGTCCACGAACTGCCGTCCGGTGACGTCGGTGACGTAGGGACCGTGTGCGGAGGCCAGGAACCGGGGCGCGCCTCCCACGGACCCGTAGGCGCGCACGGGAGAGCTCACGCCGCCGGGCATCAGCCGCTGCGCGCGCGCGAACGCCGCCTCATTGCTGATCACGGTGTGTGCCGCCGCTCGGCGAGTCCACCGGCCCGCCACCCGGCGGCTTCGAGTGCGTAGTAGGTCAGGATGAGGTCGGCCCCGGCCCGTCTGATGCTGACGAGCGACTCCTGCACCACCCTGTCCCGGTCGATCCAGCCGTGGGCCGCGGCCGCCTCGATCATGGCGTACTCCCCGGAGACCTGATACGCGGCCACCGGCACGGGCGACCAGGCTGCCACATCGGCAAGGACGTCCAGGTACGAGCCGGCGGGCTTCACCATGAGCAGATCGGCGCCCTCCGCCACATCGAGCTCGGTCTCCCGCAGGGCCTCACGGCGGTTGGCTGGGTCCATCTGATAGGTCCTGCGGTCTCCGGCCAATGTCGACTCGACCGCCTCACGGAATGGACCATAGAGCCCGGACGCGTACTTGGCGGAGTACGCCAGGATCGCCGTGTCCTGCTGCCCCGCTGCCTCCAGTGCCTCACGGATCGCGCCGACCTGACCGTCCATCATCCCCGAGGGGGCGACCACATGAGCGCCTGCTGCGGCGTGCAGCACCGCCATGTCCGCATACCGTGCCAAGGTCGCGTCATTGTCGACCGATCCATCCGCAGCGAGGACGCCGCAGTGCCCGTGGTCGGTGAACTCGTCTAGGCACACGTCGGTCATGATCACGAGGTCGTCGCCGACCTCGCCTGCCACGTCACGGACGGCGACGGTGAGCACGCCGTCGGGATCGGTGGCCCCGCTTCCGACCGCATCGCGGCGTTCCGGAACGCCGAAGAGCATGAGTCCGCCCAGGCCCGCCTCAGCCGCGGCGGTGGCGGTGCGGCGCAACGAGTCCCGGGTGTGCTGGACGACTCCCGGCAGGGAGGCGATCGGGACCGGGGTGGTGAGGCCTTCGCGGATGAAGACCGGGAGCACCAGGTCACCCGGATGGAGCCGGGTCTGAGTCGCCATGTCCCGCAGGGCCGGGGTGCGGCGCAGTCGGCGTGGGCGAATGGCGCGAGATGTCATGGCAGGCTCCGGGGGGTCGGGAGGGCCGCAGGAAGGACCGCGGACAGTGCGGCGGCGATCGAATCGGGGGTGGGCTCCTCGGCGACCGCTCCGACCTCCAGCCCCAGATCAGTGGCAGCCTGTGCCGTCGGTCAACCGATGCACACCAGGGCGGGCGCCGTCCCCCCGGGTGCGGTCGGGGGGCGCAGGCCCGCCCACGCGACCGCCGCGCTCGACGAGGTCAGCACGACGGCTTGGACGTCCTGCGCCTCCGGCGGCAGTGACGTCGCGAGCACCGTGCGGTAGGCGATCACCTCCTCGACCTGCCAGCCCTGCGCCCGGAGGCCATCGGCGAGTTCGGAGCTGGCCAGATCGGAGTGGGGCAGGAGCGCGCGGATCGCAGTCGCGGGCGGAGTTCCGGCAGCGTCCCGTGCTGTCGCTGTGGTCAGTGCGGCCAGCAGCCCCGATGCCGACCGCACCAGGGCCGGGACCAGGTCCACCTGCAGACCGGCAGCCCGTGCCCGGCCTGCGGTGGCGGGCCCGATCGCGGCGACCCGGAATCCGCCGGCCGACTGCATGGCGGACAACGAGTCATCGGTGGTCTGCTGCAGAGCGGCCACGGCGCGTGCGCTGGTCAGGACCAGCCAGTCCTGGTCGCCATGGGTGAGCCGTCCCGCGGCTTCCGTCAGCGCCGCGGTGTCGTGCGCAGGCTCGACTCGAAGCAGTGCTGCGACGACCGGCTCATACCCGAGGGACCCGACCGCTGAGATGAGCCGCTGACTCCCGTCCGCGAGCAGGGGCACGAGCACGCGCGGCGGTGGGCCGCCGCGCGGCGCTGGATCTGTGCTGCGCGGCGGAGCGAGCGACCTGGCACCGGATCGGAGGAGGTCCTGGGCCACGGCCTCCCCGAGGCCGGCGGCAGCAGCGAGGTCGTGCTCACGGTCGCCTGTCATCGGTGCCTCCGCGCCGCGCCACAGCTGTGCCGTCCCGTCTGCGCCATGCACCGCGGCGGTCAGCGTCAGGCTCCGCGGGTCGGCTGCGTAGCTGCCGAGCGCACCGACGGGAGCCGCGCAGCCCGCCTCCAGCGTGGCCAGCAGCGTGCGCTCCGCAGTGACCGCGAGCCGTGTGGGCAGGTCGTCCAGTGCCGCGACCAGGGCTCGGGTGTTCAGGTCGTCGGCCCGGCACTCGATGGCGAGCGCACCTTGACCGGGGGCGGGCAGCATGGTGCCCGCTTCGAGGTAGTCGGTGATGGTGTCCAGGCGACCCAGCCGGTGCAGGCCGGCGGCGGCCAGGACGACCGCATCGAGGTCGCCAGCTGCTACGCGCTTCAGCCGGGTGTCCACATTGCCACGCAACTCGACCACATCGAGGTCGGGTCGGGTGGCGAGCAGCTGGGCCCGGCGGCGCGGCGAGCCGGTTCCGACTCGGGCGCCGGGCGGGAGCGTGCTCATCGTCCACCCGTCGCGGGCGCAGAGTGCGTCGCGAGGATCGGCCCGCAGCGGTATGGCCGCCATGGTCAGGCCGTCGGCCGGGCCGGTCGGCAGGTCCTTGAGGGAGTGCACCGCGATGTCGCAGCGATTCTGGTGCAGCCCGTCGCGCAGAGCGGTGACGAACACGCCGGTTCCGCCCAGGGTGCTCAGCGGTGCGCGGCTGCGATCGCCCGCGGTCACGATGGGAACCAGCTCGATGCGAAGGGGGCCGGGGACTTGTGACTGCAATGCCCCTGCCACCAGTCGGGCTTGCGCGGTGGCCAGCGCCGACGTGCGAGTCCCGATGCGCAGCAGCGGCACGTCGGACGAGGTCATGAGTCGATTGTGCCCGGTGCAGCCCTCGATGGTTGAATCAGCATCGGTGAACATCTTCTCCTTCAGCGCCTCGCACCGAGATCTGGGACTGGTCCTCCTGGAGCGGCTGAGCACGGATTCGCATGCCCTGGCCCGGCAGGTGATGGACGACGTCCCCGGGGTCAGCGGGGCGGTGGTCCTGGCGACCTGCAACCGGCTGGAGGTCTACGTCGAGGCGGATCCCTGGCTGACGGCGGCGGTGGGCTCGGTGGTGGTCGACCACCTGGTTCAGAGCAGCGGGCTGTCCGAGGCGACCACGCGGGGCTGCCTGGCCGTGCGCCGGGGATCGGACGCGGCCGAGCACCTTTTCGACGTGGCCTGTGGTCTGGACTCGATGGTGATCGGCGAGCGGGAGATCACCGGCCAGGTGCGCCGGGCGAGCGCTGACGCGCATCGGGACGGCACGATGTCCACCCTGCTGGACCAGGTCTTCCAGCGGGCCGCCCGGGTGTCGCGGCAAGTCCACTCCACCACGGAGCTCGGCGCACACGGCCGGTCGGTGGTCGGCGTCGCACTCGACCTGGCAGCCAGGGAAACCCCGCCCTGGTCGTCGCTGCGTGCACTGCTGATCGGAACAGGCTCCTACGCCGGGGCGGTGGTGGCGGCGTTGCGAGCGCGTGGTTGCACCGAGGTGAGCGTGTATTCGCCCAGCGGCCGGGCGGACGGCTTCGTGTCCAGCCGCGACCTGTCCGACAGTGCCCTGGTGGCCGTCGGCGCGGAGGGTCTGCTCCCGGCGCTTGCGGAGGCCGACCTCGTGGTGACCTGTTCAGGCCGGGGCACGGTCCTCGACGCCGCCACCGTGGCCGCTGCCCGGCTGAGGTCCGGCGAGCGGGAGCAGGGTGCGAGGCGTCGGCAGGTCCCGCCTCGCAGGACTCTGGTGCTGATCGATCTGGCACTGGCCCATGACGTCGATCCTGCTGTGGCAGAGGTCGCAGGCGTCGTGCTGCATGACCTGGAGAGCATCACGAGGCATGCCCCGGCAGCGAGCAGGAAGAGCGTGGCGGCGGCACGGCAGCGGGTTGCCGCGGCCGTGGGCGAGTTGCAGGTCTGGGTCGACGAGCGCGTGGCAGTTGCACAGATCGTGCGGCTGCGCCGGGAAGCGGAGCGGGACCTGATGCGGACCGCGACGGCGTCGACGGGCCCGGAGGTGCGGCACTCGATCCTGGCGGGACTGCACGCCGACATCGTCCGGGCCAAAGGTGCGGCACGG
>JAATES010000096.1 GCA_015655615.1 Actinomycetales bacterium | reverse complement strand
GCACGGCCTGCTGGGTGCCACCGATCTGGGCGCGCAGGCCCTCGGAGATCGCCAGGCCGGCCGCGTCGTCCGCCGCGCGGTTGATCCGCAGGCCGGAGGACAGCTTCTCCAGCGAACGGCTCAGGTCGTTCTGCGTGTTGGACAGGTTGCGGTACGAGTTCATCGCCGCGAGGTTCTGGTTGATCGAGAGACCCATGATCTTTTCCTCCGTGAGCGGGGTCGTAGGTGGCCCATCCGTGGGCTCACCCGGTCACATCGGCCGGGTGGGGACCCGGCTGAGTGGTTCGGGGGCGGAAGTTTCAGACCGCGTAGGTCTGCTGCTCCGCGGGGGCGACGTGCTGCGTCGGCACGGTGGCCGCGGCCATGGCCGCCCGGCTGGCGACGGCGGCGAAGTACGACCGGCGGCGACGCTCGGCCACCCCGTCCGGGCGCGTGGCGGCCGGCACCAGCTCCGGGTCGAGGCTCGCGTTCAGGCCGTCCTTCATCAGGCCCAGGCCCTCGGTGCGCAGCTGGCTGATCCGGGACTTGGTCACGCCCAGCTCCTCGGCCAGCTCGGCCACCGACCGGTCCTGGAGGAACAGGCCCTCGATCACCAGCCGCAGCCGGTCCGGCAGGGTCTCCACCGCGGCGCGCAGGTACCGCAGCCGCTCTCCCATCAGGACGTTGTCCTCCGGGCCAGGCGCCTCGTCGCGGACCAGGTCCGCGACCGGGTGCACGGTGGCGTCCATCGACAGCACGCGCCGCTCGGCGTCCTGCCGGGCCTGGTCCACCGCGGCGATGTCGGTGCCCAGCTCGCTGGCGAGCTCGGTCCGGGACGGCGTGCGGCCCAGGGTCGCGGTCAGCCGGTCGCTGGCGGCGCCCAGCTCGCGGGCGCGGTGCCGGGCGCCACGGCTGGCCCAGTCCATCGACCGCAGCTCGTCGATCAGCGCGCCGCGGATCCGCAGCGCGGCGTACCGGCTGAACGGGACGCCGGTGGCGGCGTCGTAGGCCCGCGAGGCCAGCACCAGGGCGAGGTGCCCGGCGGAGACCAGGTCCTCCCGGCTGACCGTGGCGGGCACCCGGGCGAGGACCTCGCTCACGTGGTAGCCCACCAGGGGCATGTGCGCGACGACGAGGTCGTCGGCGGCGGGGGTTCCGGCGGCGGAGTTCGCGACGCGGGAGGCGGCTGCGTTGTTCACAACCCGGTTCTCGGCCCTGGGAGAAAGGGGCTTGAGCGATTCACACGAAATTCATGGCGTGTCCGATTCCTCCCATGGATACCGGAATTTCGGACCTATCCGGTCGACGAATCGGACAAGCTCACCCATTCCTCCGGGTGACACCCGTCCGGGTATGATGCAGATCACATTCTGCACTCGCCCGATGCGTCCGATCCGCCCGTTTCCCTCACCCTCCCGACTGTGAGAGCCCTGGGAATCGCGACGACTGTTCACATCCGCGAGCGGGTGACCGATGAGCAGGGGGTACCAGCCCAGATCCCCGTGAAGGAGAACCGCGAGATGCCGCTCAGCGAGCTGTCCGACGTCCTGTGGACCGAGCGGAACCTGCTCGAGCTCCTGCTGTTCAAGCTGGAGGAGGAGCAGCTGGTGCTCACCAGCGGCCGCACGCGGTGGCTGGGACACGCCACCCGCGAGGTCGAGACCGTCCTGGACCAGATCCGCGACGCCGAGCTCGGCCGCTCCGTGGAGTCCGACGCGGTCGCCCTCGAGCTGGGCCTGGCGCCCGGCTCCGGTCTGGCCGCGCTGGCCGAGCACGCTCCCGCACCGTGGGACGAGCTGCTGCGGGCCCACCGCGACGCCTTCGTCACCCTCACCACCGAGATCGCACAGATGGCCGACGGCAACCGCGAGTTGCTGGCCATGAGCCACCGCGCCACCCAGGAGACCCTGCTCTCCCTGCAGGACTCCGTGCAGACCTACAACGGCCAGGGCAACTCCGCCGCCTCGGACCGCACCGCCCAGCTGATCGACCGGTCGTTCTGACCGCCCGAGAGGACACCTAGACGATGAGCACCTTCTCCGGACTCGGCACCGCCCTCTCCTCGCTGATCGCTCAGCGGCAGGGGCTGGAGGTCTCCGGCCAGAACGTCGCCAATGCCAACACCG
>JAATES010000260.1 GCA_015655615.1 Actinomycetales bacterium | reverse complement strand
TGAGGTATGATCGACAGGTTGTCCATAGGGCAACTCCTGGGGCCTTAGCCGCGATCCGTCATCGTTGGACGCAGGTCGGCCCCACGCCCGCCGGGAAAGCCCGTCGCGGGTCGTGTTCATCGTTCAACAGGAAGAGACTCACTGAATGTCCTCTGTGACCCGTTCGCGCCGGCAGGTGCGACTGAGCCGAGCCCTGGGCTTGGCACTGACCCCCAAGGCCGTCAAGCACTTCGAGAAGCGGCCCTATGCCCCTGGTTAGCACGGGCGTAACCGTCGCCGCACCGAGTCGGACTACGCGGTCCGGCTGCGTGAGAAGCAGCGGTTGCGCGCCCAGTACGGTCTGCGCGAGAAGCAGTTGCGCCGTGCCTATGAGGAGGCCCGCAAGGACCAGGGACTCACCGGTGAAGCACTGGTGGAGATCCTCGAGACGCGGCTGGACGCACTCGTGCTGCGTTCGGGCTTCGCGCGCACCACACTTCAGGCCCGCCAGGCCGTGACTCACCGGCACATCCTCGTGGACGGCAAGATCGTCGACCGGCCGTCCTTCAAAGTCAAGCCGGGCCAGACGATCCAGGTCAAGCCCAAGAGCCAGGCCACCGTTCCATTCCAGGTGGCCGCTGCGGGTTCGCATCGCGATGTCCTCCCGAAGGTCCCTGCCTACCTCGAGGTGCAACTGGAGAAGCTCAGCTCTCAGCTGACGCGTCGGCCCAAGCGCGCCGAGGTTCCGGTCACCTGTGAGGTCCAGCTCGTGGTGGAGTACTACGCGCGCTGACCCGGGTTCCTGATCGTCGTGATGGGCGTGGCGCGTGCGGCCGAATCGAGCGGTTCGGTGGCCAGCGCTGCGCCCACACGTGTATGACGGGCCGGTAGGGTGAGGTCAGACGAAGGGAGCAGAACATGTGGGGAGATATCGCAGGCATGATCGCTGCTGTCGCCTTCGTGGCGCTGGTGGCCGTGCTCGCCGTCCCCTTGGTGAAGCTGGGCCGGGTCTTTGATGAGGCGACTCAGAGCATCAACGACATCACGGAGCATTCCCTCCCGATTCTGGACGAGGCTGCCCAGACCGTGGCCGGAACGAACACCCAGCTGAGCAAGGTGGACGCCATCACGACCGCCGCCAGCGAGGTGTCGCAGAACATCTCGGCGCTGACCGGGCTCTACGCCGCGACCTTCGGCAAGCCCCTGGTCAAGGTGGCCTCTTTCACTTATGGCGTGCGACAGGCCGTCGCCAAAGCGTCGCAGCGCCGCAGAGGCGGTCAGCGATGAAGCGCCTCTTCTGGGTCGGGGTGGGCGTCGCCGGAGCCCTGGTCGCCGCACGGAAGTGGCAGGAACTGCGTTCCCACAGCCCGGCGGCCGAGCTGGTGGCAAAAGCCGGTGGAGTGGCGGCAGATCGGTTCGCCGTTCTGGGGTCGAAGGCCCTGGGCCAGGTCAAGGTTGCCACGGAGCGTTTCCTTGACGACTTCCGGGTGGCGCGTGACGAACGGAACGTGCAGCTCGCTGACGCCCTCCTCGCGCCCAGCCAGGGGAGCGAAGCAGACATGCGCGCCCGGCGGGCACGGGTGCCGGACTCCGGCTCGGCACCCGGTGGCGTGAAATCCTCATCCGGGGCCTCCGCTGCGAGCCCCGACGAGTTCGCAGGCGACGAGGCCGCGCTCGGGTATGAGTTCTGATCCTCGCGTGCCCGCCAATTAGAATGGCTGCTTGAACCGCGACGACGACCTCGGCCCTGGCCGCACGAGTCGGACTGCGAATGACCCGACTGCTCAACCGATGAGGAACCCATGCGCACTGCCGAGATCCGCCAGCGATGGTTGGACTACTTCGCTGCCCACGACCATGTGATCGTCCCGTCAGCGTCGTTGGTCTCGCCTGATCCGTCCCTGCTGTTCACCGTCGCGGGGATGGTGCCTTTCATCCCCTACATCATCGGAACCGAGCGGGCACCGTGGGCCAGGGCGGCCAGCGTGCAGAAATGCCTTCGCACCAATGACATCGAGAATGTCGGCAGGACCACGCGCCATGGCACGTTCTTCCAGATGAACGGCAATTTCTCTTTCGGGGACTATTTCAAGGAAGGCGCGATCGATCTGGCCTGGGGCCTGCTCACCGGATCCGCGCAGGACGGCGGCTACGGCTTCGACGGGGACCGGTTCTGGGTGACCCTGTGGGATGAGGACGCAGAGTCGTATGACGTGCTCACTCGCAAGATCGGGGTGGCCCCCCAGCACATCGTCCGGCTGCCACGTGTGGAGAACTTCTGGGACACCGGGCAGCCGGGACCAGCAGGTCCTTGCGCGGAGTTCCACTATGACCGAGGTCCCGAGTTCGGGCCTGAGGCCGAGGGCGGGACGGTCGATCCCGGAGGGGACCGCTACCTGGAGATCTGGAACCTGGTCTTCGACCAGTTCATGCGTGGCCCAGGTGTGGGGAAGGACTACCCCCTGCTGCATGAACTGGAGCAGAAGGCCATCGACACCGGTGCCGGGCTCGAGCGGATGGCCTTCTTGCTGCAGGGCAAGCAGAACCTCTACGAGATCGATGAGGTCCACCCGGTCATCGCGGCGACCGAGGTCCTGACCGGACGCCGCTACGGCGCCGACGGCGAGGACGACGTGCGGATGCGCGTCATCGCCGATCACGTACGCTCCAGCCTGATGCTGATCGGTGACGGCGTGACGCCCTCGAACGAAGGGCGTGGTTATGTGGTGCGGCGGCTGCTGAGGCGTGTCGTCCGGTCGCTGCGATTGCTGGGCGTCCAGGAGTCCGCGCTCGATCAGCTGTTCCCCGTCTCGCTGGAGGCGATGAAGCAGTCCTACCCGGCTCTTGAGGCCGACTTCGGTCGTATCTCCCAGGTGGCCTATGGCGAGGAGGATTCCTTCCTTCGCACGCTGGCCGGGGGCACGACGATCCTCGACACGGCTGTGGGCCAGATCAAGGCCGCGGTCGCGCAGGGGGCGCCAGCCGTCCTGGGTGGCGCTGAAGCCTTCCAACTGCACGACACCTACGGCTTCCCTATCGATCTGACCCTCGAGATGGCTCGCGAGCAGGGCGTCGAGGTGGATGAGGGTGCGTTCCGTACCCTCATGGCGGAGCAGAAGTCGCGAGCTCGGGCAGATGCCCTGACCAAGAAGACCGGGCATACCGATACTGCGGCATACGAGCAGGTGCGTACCGCATTGGCGTCACCCGTGCAGTTCCTGGGCTATACGGATGACACCGCCCGGGTCACCGTCGCCGGGCTGCTGGTCTCCGGTGTTCCGACTCCCGTCGTGGTCGCGCCGAGCGAGGTCGAGATCGTGCTGGACCGCACGCCGTTCTATGCGGAGGGCGGTGGTCAGCTCGCCGATCAGGGGACCATTGTGCTGGACTCTGGCGCGACGATCGAGGTGGACGATGTCCAGACTCCCGTCGCAGGGCTGCGGGTGCACCGGGGTCGGCTGACCGAGGGTACGGCGACGGTGGGCGACCCCGGTACCGCGCAGATCAACGTGGTGCGACGCCAGGCGATCAGCCGGGCTCACACGGGCACGCACTTCATCCACAAGGCGCTGCAGGAGGCGCTGGGGTCCGGTGCCACGCAGGCCGGATCCGAAGACGCGCCGAACCGCATCCGGTTCGACTTCCGGGCCAGTCAGGCGCCCCCTGCCTCTGCGTTGTCGGAGATCGAGGAGCGGGTCAATGACCGGCTCCGGGACAACCTAGGGGTCTCGGACACGATCATGGGACTCGACGAGGCTCGCGCGCTCGGTGCCATGGCGCTCTTCGGTGAGAAGTACGGCGACCGGGTCCGTGTCGTCTCCATTGGTGACGGCTGGTCCCGGGAG
>JAATES010000342.1 GCA_015655615.1 Actinomycetales bacterium | reverse complement strand
CCCTCCGCCTCCAACGTCGCGCGGGCCTCGACTGCGAGCTGAACCTCAGAGCCCGTGGCCAGGAGCACGACGTCCGGCACGTCGGTCGAGGAGTCGATCAGGACATAGGCACCCTGAGCCACTCCTTCGGCGGAGGCGAACCCGTCGACACCCCGAGGGAACGTGGGCACATTCTGCCTGGTGAGGATCAGTCCGACCGGACCACGATCCCGCTCCAGGATGGCCTTCCACGCCTGTGTCGTCTCATTGGCGTCCGCCGGCCGCAGGATGGACAGGTTGGGAATGGCCCGGGTGGCGGCGAGATGCTCGACCGGTTGGTGGGTGGGCCCATCCTCGCCCAGTCCGATGGAGTCATGGGTCCACACGTAGGTGACGGGAATGTCCATGAGCGCAGCGAGGCGCACCGCACCGCGCATGTAGTCCGAGAACTGGAAGAACGTCCCGCCGTAGGGCCGCGTCAGGCCACCCAGGGTGATGCCGGACAGGATCGCGCCCATGCCGTGCTCGCGGATGCCGAAGTGCAGGGTCCGGCCGTACTGCGTTCCCGCGAATTCGGAGGTGGAGTGGCCTGCAGGGATGAAGGACGGCTCGCCCTTCATGGTCGTGTTGTTCGAGCCCGCGAGGTCGGCTGATCCACCCCAGAGCTCCGGAAGCACGGGTGCCAGTGCGGTCAGCACCTCTCCCGATGCGGCCCGAGTCGCCACTGACGTGCCGGATTCGAAGACGGGCAGCGCATCGGCCCAACCCGCGGGGAGCTCGCGTGCCGCGAGACGGTCGAAGAGCACGGAGGCCTCGGGGTTCGCCGCGCGCCAGGCAGCAAGGTGCTTGTCCCACTCGGCGTGCTCCGCAGCGCCCCGCTGCTGCAGCTCCCTCGTGTGTGCGAGGACCTCTGGAGCAACTGCGAAGGTCTGAGCCGGGTCGAAGCCGAGCAACTCCTTGAGCGCTGTCACCTCGGTGCCGCCGAGCTTGGAGCCATGGGCGGCATGATCATTCTGCTTGGTCGGTGACGGCCAGGCGATGATGGTGCGCACCGCGATGAATGAGGGCTTGCCGGTCTCGGCCACGGCTGCGGCGATCGCCGAGTTGAGCGCATCGACGTCCTCGACGTAGCCATCGGGGCCTCCGGCCCAGTCGACGTACTGCACATGCCAGCCATAGGCCTCGTAGCGGGCCGGGACATCCTCCGTGAACGCGATGTCCGTATCGCCTTCGATGGAGATGGAGTTGTCGTCCCAGATCACCACCAGGTTGCCGAGCTCTTGCGTGCCCGCCCAGGAGGAGGCCTCGGAGGTGACACCCTCCTGCAGGTCGCCGTCAGAGACCAACACGAAGACCCGGTGGTCGAACGGACTGGTGCCGGGTGCGGCGGCGGGGTCCAGCAATCCACGGACCCGGCGCTGCGAGGCGGCAAGTCCGACGGCGCTGGCGAGTCCCTGACCGAGCGGACCGGTGGTGACCTCCACACCCTTGGTGTGGCGGTACTCCGGGTGGCCCGGAGTCAGCGAGTCCCAGGTGCGCAACGCCTCGATGTCCGACAACTCCAGACCGAACCCGCCCAGGTACAGCTGGATGTACTGCGTCAATGAGGAGTGGCCGCAAGAGAGCACAAAGCGGTCGCGCCCCCACCATTGGGTGTCCGACGGGTCGTGGCGGAGCCAGTTCTGATAGAGCAGGTAGGCCACCGGTGCGAGGGAGATCGCCGTGCCGGGGTGCCCGTTCCCCACCTTTTCGACGGCATCCGCGGCTAGGATCCGCGTCGTGTTGATGGCCTTGACGTCAAGGTCGTTCCAGCCGACGGTTGAGCTCAGGGGCGCTGGGACATTCACCGAAACCTCTTCTCCTGCGGACTGATCCGCGTGCAGTCTTGGGGTGGTCCGGGTGCTGCCCCAGACGATGTGGCGACCGAGGCGGGGAACTACTGACGATGCGTACAGCGTCCACCCGCCCGAGTGCCGGGCGTAGGTGATGGCCTCCCGCATGAGGTTCTGGAGCGCGTTGTCTTCTTCCGTGCTGTGTGACCCGGCCCCGGCGATCAGGCGCACCGGCCTGTTCTCGTCAAGATCTTTCTGCACGTCACGGGGCAGGCGGCTTACTTCTACCGTTTCGCGGGCCGGCGCGGTGGCATCGTCGAAATAGCTGCCATACACCTGGTTGATAGTGGCAAAATTACTCAGGTCTTTGACGAAGATGGAGCATTTTACCACATCGGTAAGTGCCAGGCCGGCTGCCGTTAGTACGGCCGTCAAGTTGCGCAAGGCCTGGTGAGTTTGAGCGGCCACGTCGCCTTCGCCCACTAGCTGGCCGCTGGCATCAAGTGGTATCTGACCCGACACGTACACGGTATT
>JAATES010000337.1 GCA_015655615.1 Actinomycetales bacterium | reverse complement strand
GTCGGCCACACCCAGCCGGATGGCGGTCTCCACGGCTCCATCGAGACGGACGACGTCGGCGGGCGTGATCCCCTGATCGCGCAGGTACTTCAGCGCCAGAACCGGGTAGGACGTGGCCACGCGCTTGCCGTCGATCTGCGCAAGATCCTCATAGGTGTCAGCAGGCGCCGCGAATCGGAAGGTCGACCGGGCGAATCCGAGCGCGAGGTGCTCCACAGCGGTCGAGCTCGAGTCCAGCAGCAGATCCCGACCGGTGATGCCCACATCCACGGTCCCCGCGCCGACGTAGACCGCGATGTCGCGGGGGCGTAGGAAGAAGAACTCCACGCCGTTGTTCGGGTCGGGCAACACCAGTTCGCGCGAGTCCCGGCGCTGGCGGTATCCGGCCTCGCGCAGCATCTCGGCGGCGGGTTCGGACAGAGAGCCCTTGTTGGGCACGGCGATGCGAAGCACGGTCATCCTCAGGTGTGCGGTGGGAAAAGCGGTGGAAAGGGGCCTACAGATACCGGTAGACATCCTGAAGCGTCAAGCCGCGCGCGAGCAGCAGCACCTGCAGGTGGTAGATCAGCTGTGAGACCTCCTCGGCGAGTTCCGCATCGCCTTCGTACTCCGCAGCGATCCATACCTCACCGGCCTCCTCGATGACCTTCTTGCCGATGGCATGGACTCCCCCGTCGAGTTCGGCAACCGTGCCGGAGCCCGCGGGTCGCTCGGTGGCCTTGGCACTGAGTTCGGCAAACAGATCCTCGAACGTCTTCACCCCGACAGCCTAGTTCGTCAGCGCCCGGCTCAGAAACCGGACCGCGGTCCGGTCACAGGTCAGCGCAGCTGGCGCAGCACCCCCACCGTTGCGATGGCCGCCTCTGCGGCCTCCGCCCCCTTGTCCTCCGAGCTTTCCGGCAGTCCCGCCCTCTCCAGCGCCTGCTGCTCGTTGTCCACGGTGAGAACGCCGAAGCCGACCGGCACCCCGGTCTGCAGTGCCACATCCGTCAGCCCGCGGGTCGCGGCCTCGCAGACATAGTCGAAGTGTGGCGTGCCGCCCCGGATCACCACCCCGAGCGCCACCACGGCGTCAGCACCGGCACGGGCGGCGTGCAACGCCGCCACCGGCAGCTCGAAGGTCCCGGGCACCCGGAGTTCGCGCACGTCCTTGACGCCCGCCTGTTGCAGCGCACGGCGCGCACCCGACAGCAGCCCGTCCATGATCGTGGCATGCCACCGAGACGCGATGACCACGACCTTGAGGCCCGTGCCCTCCACCCCCGCCAAGCTGGGGGCTCCAGATCCGCTCATATGTCACTCCTTCATTCGTTGTGGAATACGGTCACTGGCCCGCTGGCAAGTCGCCGCTCGCGCCTACGGGCACGTCGACACCGGCGAGCGCCTGCTCTCCCAAGCCCAGCAGATGCCCCATCTCGGACCTCTTCGTGCGCAGGTACCCCTCGTTCTCAGCGGTCCGGCCCACCTCGATGGGCACGATCTCGGCGACATCGATGCCATGGGCACGCAACCCGGCTGCCTTGGCGGGATTGTTGGTCAGCAACCTGATACGAACCAGCCCGAGTTCATGCAGGATCGCGGCCGCCGAGCCGTATTCCCTCCGATCGACGGGCAGGCCGAGGTCGAGATTGGCCTGGACCGTGTCTCGGCCCTGGTCCTGCAGTGCGTAGGCCGCGATCTTCGACAGCAGGCCGATCCCCCGGCCCTCGTGCCCGCGCAGATAGATCACTGCCCCCCCTGCTTCCGACACCCATTCCATCGCGGTGTGCAGTTGCGGACCGCAATCACATCGCAGCGAGCCGAATGCGTCGCCGGTCAGACATTCGGAATGCAGCCGCACCAGCGGGACGTCAGCGGGACGGGACGGCGAAACCGGTACGAGCGCGACATGTCCGGCGCTGGTGCGCAAGTCCCGGTAGCCGTGGATGCGAAATCGGCCGTGGATGGTCGGCAGCAGTGCCGTCGCTCCCGCCACGACCCGGTGACCCTGAGAATCCGAGTCGGCCGACTCGTCGATCGGATCGTTCTCGAGCCGCCAGGCGATCAGGTCCGCAATCGTGATCAGCACCAGGCCCTCCGCCGCAGCCAGCGCTCCTGCGTCCGGCAGGCGCATCATGGTCCCGTCGTCATTGACCAGCTCGGCGATCCCTGCCACGTCCCCGACGCCGGCGATCCGGCACAGATCCACAGCCGCCTCAGTATGACCCGGGCGATGCAGGACTCCGCCGGGCACCGCCCGCAACGGCAGGACATGACCGGGCCTGATCAAGTCGGTCGGTCCCGATTCCGCCCGGGCCAGCACGCCCAGCGTCGTCCGACGATCCGAGGCCGAGATCCCGGTCGTGACGCCTTGCGCCGCGTCCACCGTCACCGTGTACGCCGTCCGGCGTGGATCCTGGCT
>JAATES010000369.1 GCA_015655615.1 Actinomycetales bacterium | reverse complement strand
GGTGTCCAGATCGCGCCGCAGCATGCGCCCTACGAGAAGATCCGGGAGACGGCAGCAGACCTTGAAGCGCTCGGGGTGGACGTCCTGTTCAACTGGGATCACTTCTTCCCGCTTTCGGGAGAGCCGGACGGGTCGCACTTCGAGTCCTGGACGATGCTGGCCGCGCTGGCCGAGCAGACGACCTCCGTCGAGCTCGGTGCGCTGGTCAACTGCAACAGCTACCGCAACGCGAACCTGCAGGCCGACATGGCGCGCACCATCGATCACATCAGCGCCAAAGGCGGCCAGGGCCGCTTCATCTTCGGAACCGGGTCCGGCTGGTTCGAGCGGGACTACGACGAATACGGGTATGAGTTCGGCACCGCGGGCAGCCGCCTCGATGCGCTTGCCGCCAACCTGCCCGTCATCGAGGAGAGGTGGACCACGCTGAACCCGACGCCCACCCGCAAGATCCCCGTGCTCATCGGCGGTGGCGGGGAGAAGAAGACTCTCCGCATCGTCGCCAGACATGCCGACATCTGGCACAGTTTCAGTGACGCTGCGACACTGCAACGCAAGCTCGCCATCCTCGCCGACCATGGGCGCGCTGTAGGCCGCGACGTCTCCGAGATCGAGATCTCCACCGAGATCGGTCGCCGTTCCCGCGCCGAGGTCGAGGAGCAACACGCTCTCGGTGCCACACTGTTCACCATCGGGATCTCCGGGCCCGACTATGACATCTCCGGCATAGCAGACTGGCTCGCCTGGCGTGACGAGAAGAACGCCGACCTCACCTGAGACCGCCCGCGTGCCGCGCGGCGTCCTTTCCCACGTGCTATCTTTTCACACGCACCATGACCTCTTTCATGGGTGACCGGACGAGACGTGCGCCGTACCCGGACTGACAAGACGACGCTTCGATGAGGAGTCGTCATGGATCAGGTCATTCAGGTCACCGGTTCGTTATTCGTCCTGGCCGCCTTCACGGCCGCCCAGCGCGGAGTCCTGGACGCTAAGTCGAAGGCATATCTGGTATTGAACCTTTTGGGTTCGTCCATTCTGGCGATCCAGGCCGCCTTCGGGCATCAGTGGGGATTCCTGCTCTTGGAGGGCGTCTGGGCCATCGTGTCAGCGATCGGCCTCATCACGCTGCTCGGCCACAGACAAGACCGCGCGGCCAGCAACTGAAGCCGCGGGCACCGATCCCTGTTCCGGCGCGGGCCCGACGCATCCCCTCGGCGCGGCACCCCTCCCTCATGCCCGACTCGGTCCTGAACAGAAAACACCTACCCGGAAATAACTTCCGTGGAAGCGCTTGCACATCCACTATTTGACGGTATCTTAGAACGCACATCGATTACTTGACGCTGCCTTGATGTGCGCCAAGCCGCCCGGTACTCGTTCAAAGGAGAACGCCCGTGCATGAGCACCACCGCAATGATCCGTCGCCTACGCTTCGGCGGACGCTGCGCCTCGTCATCAGCAGCATGGCCGCGGCCGCTCTGGCAACCTCCGGCCTCACTCTCGCGGCCGCTCCAGCCGCACTCGCAGCGACCGTCGACCCGTTCAACCCCGACTTCGGTGCGAATGTCAAGGTCTTCGAGCCGACCACCACGACCGCAGGCGTCACTGCCATCAACACCTACCTTCAGAGCCTCTCAACCGATGCCTCGCACCAAGACTGGGGTGTCGGTCGGTCAGCCGTCTTCTTCAAGCCCGGGACCTATGGTAGTGACGCAGGTCAGAACGATCCCACGACGGCCACGGACATCATCAATTCCCAAGTCGGCTACTACACGACTATTGCCGGGCTGGGAAAGTCCCCGGATGATGTCACCATCAACGGTGCGCTGCACGTGGACGCCCAGCAGAACGAGACCCAGACCTGCCCCGCGTCACCCTGGGGCCAACCACAGGGTGCGGAGTCGTGCAAGAGTCCCGGCGCCCTCAACAACTTCTGGCGCGGACTCAGCAACCTCTCGATCAACCCCATTCAACGGGCCTACGGCTCCGATGCGGCGCTCGCCAACCCCGAGGGAACAGCGGATGCGCACTGGATGCGATGGGGAGTGTCCCAGGCGTCGCCGCTGCGACGTGTGCACATCAAGGGCAACCTCACCTACATGCCGCGGTTCGGCCAGTATTCGTCGGGCGGGTTCGCGGCCGATGTCAAAGTGGACGGCACCGTGCAGTTCGGCTCGCAGCAGCAGTTCTTCACTCGCAACTCCGCTGTGACCACCACCCAGCCCGACGGCGTCTGGAACATGGTGTTCTCGGGCACCACCGGCGCCCCCGGCAACACCTTCCCCGACAGTCTGGCAGGGGACATCACGACGGAACGCAATACGTCGCTGGCGCAGACCCCCATCAGCCGCGAGGCCCCGTTCCTGACGTGGGACAGCACGTCCGGGTACTCCGTGTTCGTGCCCAACGCCAAGACCAACTCGAGCGGAATCGCCTGGAGCGGGGGCTCCGGCACAGGCCAGAGCATCTCACTGAGTGACTTCTTCATCGCGCAGCCCACCGACACCGCGGACGAGATCAACGCCGCGCTGGACGGGGGCAAGAACCTCCTCCTCACCCCCGGTCGGTATCAGCTCGACAAGTCGATCGTGGTGCGTCGGGCCGACACCGTCGTGCTCGGCCTCGGCATCGCGACGCTGACCCCGACCACCGGCGATGCCGTCATCAAGGTCGCCGACGTCTCAGGGGTCAAGATCGCAGGCATTCTGGTCGACGCCGGGACGATGCTGTCCAACTCGCTCATCAAGATCGGGCCCATCGGGGCGACCGTGTCCGATCCCGCCGACCCCACCACCCTGTCCGACGTCTTCTTCCGCGTCGGTGGCATGAACAAGGGGCGAGTCGATACCGCGCTGGAGGTCAATAGCAGCAATGTGCTCCTCGACGACATCTGGGCCTGGCGCGCTGACCACGGCGCCACCGGCACCTACGTCTGGGCCGACAACTATGCTCCCGTGGGCGTGCGGGTCAACGGTGCGAATGTCACGGCCACCGGTCTGTTCGTGGAGCACTTCCAGAAGAACCAGGTGGAGTGGAACGGAGAGAACGGCACCACGGCCTTCTTCCAGAGCGAGCTCCCGTATGAGATCACCGCACAGGACCAGTTCCAAGATGGCAACCGCGACGGCTACGCCGCCTATTGGGTCGCTCCGACCGTGACCTCGCATCGGGTCTATGGCGGTGGCGTGTATTCCTACTTCCGCGACACCGGCGCCTGGGCCACCACCGGGTTCAGCGTCCCCCGAGCACCCGGTGTGACGTTGACCCATGTGGTCACCCGGTTCCTCAACGGATATGGCGGAATCCGGCACGTCGTCAACGGCTATGGCAAGGATGTGCAAGAGGGCAGCGGGTCCGACGTCGACAAGACGAGCTGGTTGCGGGCCTACACGCCCACGGCCGACTCCGCTGACACGCAGGCCCCGGTGATGACCCTGACGGCCGACCCCGCCGTACCCGGTTCCGGCAGCGTCTACACCACACCGGTGAACCTGACCATCTCGGCGACGGACAACACCACCTCCGCAGCCAAGATCCTGCTCGAATACAAGGTGGACGACCGCATCTGGAAGCGGGTCACGGTCAACGCGGCCGGTGTCGGGCTGGTCAACCCGCCCAATGGACTCCACACCATCGCGTTCCGTGCCACGGACGAAGCCGGAAACACTGCCACGAGCACCACCTGGACGGGCACCGTCGACGCCGTCAACAACCCGGGTGACCTCACCGACCCGACGCCGGGCGTCGACCCGGACATCGGCGGTCCGATCTACCCGGTGGACCCCGACCCCAGCGATCCGACCACCTCTGACCAGGTCAAGCCCGTCGTGACGATCGCCTCCGCTCCCGCAACGCCCGGCACTGGCGGGTACTACACGACCCCGGTGTCGGTGACCATCGCGGCCACCGACAACGTGACGGCAAGGCCGGCCGTCGAATACCGCATCAATGGCGGCGGATGGCTCTCGTACACCGTGCCGCTCACGCTGGCAGCCAATGGCTCCTACACCGTTCAGGCTCGGGCCACCGATGCCGCAGGCAACGTCTCCACCACGGTCACGTGGACCGGGACCATCAGCACCGATACGCTCCCGCCGGTCGACGTCATCAAGCCGATCGTGGCGATCACGTCGAATCCGGCCATCCCCGGATCCACTGGAGCCTTCACCGCACCGTTCTCGGTCACCATCACGGCCACCGACAACGTGACGTTGACGCCGACCATCGAATACCGCATCAATGGCGGCTCGTGGCTCGCCTATGGCATTCCGCTGACCCTGAAAGCCAACGGCGTCTACACCATCGAGGCCCGGGCCACCGACGCCGCAGGCAACGTCTCCACCACGGTCACGTGGACCGGAAGACTGGCGCTGCCCGAAACTCCGCCGGCTGCCGTTCCGGTCGCGGCAAAGCTCGCCATCTCCCCTGCCAAGCCCAACGGCAAGAAGAGCTGGTACAAGAAGAAGATCACCATCACCGCCAGCGGCACCGCACCGGCCGGTCAGGCCAAGACCGTCCAGGTCAAGATCGGCAAGAAGGCCTGGACCACCTACACCAAGCCGGTGGTCCTGGCGGCCAACGGAACCACCGTCATCCAGGCTCGCACCGTCACCCCCGCCAAGGTCTCCCCCGTCGTGACCGCCACGGTCAGGATCGACACCAAGAAGCCGACCAAGCTCAAGGCGAAGACCAAGATCAAGAAGGGCAAGCGCACCATCCGGCTCACCGCGAAGGACGCCACCTCCAAGGTCGCCAAGATCCAGTACAAGCTCAAGGGCAAAGGCAAGTGGAAGACCTACAAGAAGACCAAGGGAGTCAAGATCACCACCAAGGCCACCAAAATCAAGTTCCGCGCCGTTGACAAGGCCGGCAACATCTCCAAGGCCAAGACCACCAAGATCAAAGCCCGCCGGT
>JAATES010000018.1 GCA_015655615.1 Actinomycetales bacterium | reverse complement strand
GATGCCCTTGAAGCGCACACGCTTGTACTTGCCGCAGTAGCATTCCCAGTCCCGGGTGGGACCGAAGATCCGCTCGCAGAACAGGCCATCCTTCTCCGGCTTGAGCGTCCGGTAGTTGATGGTCTCGGGCTTCTTGACCTCACCGTGCGACCAGGCGCGGATGTCGTCCGCGTTCGCCAGTCCGATGCGTAGCTCGTCGAAGACGTTGACGTCGAGCAAGATGTCCTACTTCCCTAGCAGACGCCGGCCCGTGGGAAGGCCGGCACGATGAAAAAACACTCGTGTGGTGGTCAGGTCCGGCGCTTGCGGTCCCCCGCAGGCGCCGGACCCTCGCACGTCAGATCTCGTCGACGCTGCTGGCCGCGTTGGGGCGGCGGGAGAGGTCGATGCCGAGTTCTTCGGCGGCGCGGTAGACGTCGTCGTCGGACTCTTTCATCTCGATGGTCGTGCCATCACCCGAGAGCACCTCGACGTTCAGGCACAGGGACTGCATCTCCTTGAGGAGCACCTTGAACGACTCCGGGATGCCCGAGTCGGGGATGTTCTCGCCCTTGACGATCGCCTCGTAGACCTTGACCCGGCCCGGGACGTCATCGGACTTGATGGTCAGCAGCTCCTGGAGCGTGTAAGCCGCGCCATAGGCTTCCAGCGCCCAGACCTCCATCTCGCCGAACCGCTGACCGCCGAACTGTGCCTTGCCACCCAGCGGCTGCTGCGTGATCATCGAGTACGGACCGGTGGAACGCGCGTGGATCTTGTCGTCCACCAGGTGGTGGAGCTTGAGGATGTACATGTAGCCCACCGCGACCGGATCCGGGAACGGCTCGCCGGAGCGTCCGTCGAAGAGCCGGGCCTTGCCGTCGGCGGCGACCATGCGGTTGCCGTCACGGTTCGGCAGGGTGGTCTGCAGCAGGCCACCGAGCACGTCCTCGTCCACACCGTCGAACACCGGGGTGGCGACCGTCGTGCGCGGCGCAGCAGCCACCGCAGTCACGGGGACCTTGTCCTTCCAAGCGGCCTTCCCCTTGAGCTGGGAGATGTCCCAGCCCTGGGAGGCGATCCAGCCGAGGTGGACCTCGAGCACCTGACCGACGTTCATTCGGCCCGGGACGCCCATCGGGTTCAGGACGATGTCGACCGGCGTGCCGTCCTCGAGGAACGGCATGTCCTCCTCGGGAAGGATGATCGAGATGACACCCTTGTTCCCGTGGCGTCCGGCCAGCTTGTCGCCTGCGGTGATCTTGCGGCGCTGCGCGATGTAGACCCGCACCAGCTCGTTGACACCGGCGGGCAGCTCGTCGCCGTCCTCGCGGTTGAAGGTGCGCACCTCGATGACCGTGCCGGACTCGCCGTGGGGAACCTTGAGCGACGTGTCGCGGACCTCGCGCGCCTTCTCACCGAAGATGGCGCGCAGCAGGCGCTCCTCCGGGGTCAGCTCGGTCTCACCCTTGGGCGTGACCTTACCGACCAGGATGTCACCCGAGGCGACCTCGGCACCGATGCGGATGATGCCCCGCTCGTCGAGGTCGGCCAGGACGTCCTCGGAGACGTTCGGGATGTCCCGCGTGATCTCCTCCGGGCCGAGCTTGGTGTCTCGGGCGTCGACCTCGTGCTCCTCGATGTGGATCGAGGAGAGCACGTCGTCCTTGACCAGACGCTGGCTGAGGATGATCGCATCCTCGTAGTTGTGGCCCTCCCACGACATGAAGGCGACCAGCAGGTTGCGTCCCAGTGAGAGCTCGCCGCCATCGGTGGCCGGGCCGTCGGCAAGGACGGACCCGATCTCCACGCGCTGACCGGCGTCCACGACCACGCGCTGGTTGTAGCTCGTGCCTTGGTTGGACCGGACGAACTTGCGCACCCGGTACGTCGAGGACGTCGCGTCGTCGTTGGCGACGGTGATCAGGTCGGCCGAGACCTCGGTGACGACGCCGGGCTTGGTGGCTGTGATGACGTCGCCCGCATCGACTGCGGCACGCCATTCCATGCCGGTTCCGACCAGCGGGGCCTCGGAGCGCACCAGCGGCACGGCCTGGCGCTGCATGTTGGCGCCCATGAGCGCGCGGTTGGCGTCGTCGTGCTCCAGGAACGGGATGAGCGCGGTGGCCACCGACACCATCTGACGTGGCGAGACGTCCATGTAGTCCACCTGTGACGGTGGCACATCGTCGGTCTCACCACCCTTGATGCGCACCAGCACGCGAGCCTGCTGGAAGCTGCCGTCGTCGGTCAACGGGGTGTTGGCCTGGGCGATGATGTAACGGTCCTCGTCGTCAGCGGTCAGGTAGGCGACGTCGTCGGTCACCTTGCCGTCGATCACCTTGCGGTACGGCGTCTCGATGAACCCGAACGGGTTGATCCGTCCGAAGGAGGCCAGCGAGCCGATCAGGCCGATGTTCGGGCCTTCCGGGGTCTCGATGGGGCACATGCGACCGTAGTGCGACGGGTGGACGTCACGGACCTCCATGCCTGCACGGTCACGGGACAGACCACCCGGGCCGAGGGCCG
>JAATES010000383.1 GCA_015655615.1 Actinomycetales bacterium | reverse complement strand
CGGGATCTGCACGTCCTTGGTCACGTCATTGACGGCGATCGTCGCAGTGACGGTGCTGCCGGGCTTGGCGTCGAGGTCCTAGACGAGGAGGGCCTTGCTGGCGTTGAAGTTGATGGATTCGCCTGGCTCGAGCGTCGTGGTGGTGGGTTCCAACGTCCCGGAGGGGATGGAGATCGCCAGGTCGGCGGGGCTTGCGCCGCTGTTCGAGAACGCCGCCAGCACTCGGCCGTTTCTTCCGTAATCCGAGGCGAGCACCAGCAGATTGGCCACCGAGACGTCGGCGACTGAGGCACGGATGCCGTCGGAGGCCGCATAGGGGAGGTTTGTCCTGGCTGGTGAGCAGCCAGCGAGGCCCGCCAGCAGGCAGGTAGCGGCCGCGGCGGTTGCCAGGCGGCGGCGCGGGGTGCTGGTCACGAGCAAGGGAGCCTCCTCGGGCGCGGGCAGTACGTCGGCTTCGTCGACGCAGGGGACTGTGGTCCAGCGTACCGGTTGCCCGGAACCTTGCTGTGACCGGGCGGGTGGGCATCATCCGGTGGTGTGCTGACAGGCCGGATGCGCATCTCATTCAGGGAGCGAACCTTAGGCCCCGTTGAGCCCGCGTGGTAGGCTTGACTTCCGCGAAAGGGGACATCTGCACATGACGTTCATAGTTGGTGAAACGGTGGTCTACCCACACCACGGTGCCGCACTCATCGAAGAGATCAAGACTCGCACCGTTCGCGGAGAGGACAAGCTGTACCTGAAGCTCAAAGTGACCCAGGGTGATCTGACGATCGAGGTGCCCGCGGATAACGTCGATCTGGTGGGCGTCCGGGACGTGGTGGGCCAGGAGGGTCTCGACAAGGTCTTCGAGGTGCTGCGTGCACCGTTCACCGAAGAGCCGACCAACTGGTCCCGCCGGTACAAGGCCAACGTGGAGAAGATCGCGTCGGGCGATGTCATCAAGGTGGCCGAGGTCGTGCGCGATCTCTCGCGCCGGGACTCGGACCGCGGACTGTCCGCCGGCGAGAAGCGCATGTTGTCGCGTGCCCGGCAGATCCTGGTGTCGGAGCTCGCCTTGGCGGAGCACACCGAAGAGGCCAAGGCTGAAGCCATCCTCGACGAGGTCCTGGCCTCCTGAGAGAACCGCCGGGTCGCCCTCAGGTCGGCGGGATCGCACGGCTCGAAAGGCCCTGCCGGAGGCGGATGCGCGACAATGACTGGCATGAACGGTGACGGATTCAGCGGGGAGAATGCTGCCGTCGTCATCCTGACTGCAGCGGGCTCGGGCTCCCGGTTGGGATTGGGGCAGCCCAAGGCTCTGGTCGAACTCGCAGGGGTTCCGCTGGTCCGGCATGCTGCGGACCGGCTGGCTGCGAGTCCGTTCGTGGCGGGATGCGTGGTGACGGCCCCCGCGGCTCACCTGACCGACATGCGTAGGGCACTCAATGGATTAGCCGTCCCCGCAGTGGTGGCGGAGGGCGGTCCGACCCGGCAAGCCTCTGTGGCCCGGGGGCTGGCTGCGATCATGCATCTGCCGCAGCCTGCTCGCACGGCCCGGATCGTCCTGGTCCACGATGCCGCCCGACCCTTCGCCCCTCCCGCGTTGTTCTCCGCCGTGGTCTGTGCCGTGGGCGGGGGGCACCAGGCCGTGGTGCCCGTGGTACCGGTCACGGACACGTTGCAGCGTGCGGCAAGCTCGTCCCTCGGTGTGCGCGGGCAGGCATCGGCACCGGTGCTGGCGCAGGGCACGGTGGACCGCAGTGAGCTGCGTGCGGTCCAGACCCCGCAAGGGTTCGATCGCCTTCTGCTCGAACGCGCCCATGCGGCAGCGCAGGACGCCGCCGCCACGGACGCCGCCGCCACTGACGACGCCGGCTTGGTCGAAGCCCTCGGGGAGGCCGTCTGGCTGATCCCCGGCGACGAGGAGGCGGCCAAGATCACGACGGCGCGTGATCTGGCACTGGTGGAGGCACTCCTGCGATCCCGGGCCTCGGCATGACCGCGCTGCCGCGCACGGGAATCGGTGTGGACGTGCATGCCTTCGCCGCGGCAGGCTCGGAGCGCCCGCTCCATCTCGCGGGATTGCACTGGCCGGGCGAAGCGGGTCTGGACGGGCATTCCGATGCCGACGTGGTGGCCCACGCGGCTTGCGACGCACTCTTCTCGGCTGCGGGCCTGGGCGATCTCGGAGTGCATTTCGGCACGTCCGAGCCCCAGTGGGCCGGGGCCAGCGGAGTCCGGCTGCTGCAGGAGGCTGCCCGCCGCGTGCGCACGGCGGGCTTCGAGATCGGCAACATCGCCGTGCAGGTGATCGGCAACCGTCCCCGCTTGGGAGGCCGGCGGCTCGAGGCGGAGGCAGTGCTCACCGAGGCGGCGGGAGCGCCTGTGTCGCTGGCGGGCACGACCACCGACGGACTCGGCCTGACCGGACGAGGCGAGGGCATCGCCGCATTGGCGACGGCGTTGGTGATTCCCGCGCGCTGAGGCGGTTCCGCACGCGCATCAAGTGGTGCCGGCCCGGTACCCTGGGTCAGTGACCCTTCGACTGTTCGACACCTCCACGCGCACGGTGCGGGACTTCACGCCGCTGACTCCCGGTCAAGTCGGCGTGTACGTCTGTGGTGCCACGGTGCAGTCGCCGCCGCACATCGGGCACTTGCGCTCCGCGGTCGCCTTCGACGTCCTGGCCCGATGGCTGCGGCGCAGCGGGCTGCAGGTCACGCTCATTCGCAACGTCACGGACATCGACGACAAGATCCTGGCCAAGGCCGCCGCTGCGGGGATGCCCTGGTGGGCATGGGCTGCCCTCAATGAACGTCGTTTCACCGCGGCCTATGACGCGCTGGGTGTGGACCGTCCCACCTATGAGCCCCGCGCCACCGGTCACGTCCCGGAGATGATCGAGCTGATGCAACGGCTCCTCGACGCAGGCCATGCCTACGTGGCGGCGCCTGGGGACGTCTACTTCGACACGCGATCGTGGCCGGCCTATGGGGAGCTGACCCGGCAACGGCTCGACGAGGTCGTCGCGTCGCCCGATGGTGACGAAGCCGGGCACAAACGCGACCCGCGCGACTTCGCATTGTGGAAGGCCCCAAAACCGGGAGAGCCCGCCACTGCGTCCTGGGACACGCCCTTCGGCCGCGGCCGACCCGGGTGGCACCTGGAGTGCTCGGCCATGGCCACCCGCTACCTCGGCCCTGCCTTCGACATCCACGGTGGCGGCCTGGACCTGCGG
>JAATES010000011.1 GCA_015655615.1 Actinomycetales bacterium | reverse complement strand
TTCGGTGACCTCGAGCTTGACGAGGACTCTCACGAGGTCGTGCGTGCGGGACAGCTGATCGAGCTGTCTCCCACGGAGTTCAAGCTACTGCGCTATCTCATGCTGAATGCCGGGCGAGTGCTCTCGAAGACGCAGATCCTCGACCATGTCTGGGACTACGACTGGGGCGGCGATGCCAACATCGTCGAGTCCTACATCTCGTACCTGCGCCGCAAGATCGACCACCTCACGCTGCCGGACGGCAGCGAGGTCGCACCGCTGATCCACACCAAGCGCGGTGTCGGCTACCTGATGCGACAGCCTGCGGCTTCTCGAGTCTCGTGACCACGCGGCGGGTCCCGCAGTGACCACCTCGCGCACTCCGGCCGACCCCGTGCGCCTTGCGTCGCAGACGGAGCGGCAGGGCGGAACCTCCTCTGACCGGGACTCACTCGCGTCCGAGCTGCCGCCACTGCCGCTCCCACCGGTACCCGCACCCCCGCCGGCACGACCCACCATGCGCCGCCGGTGGCATCAGCGCTGGGAGAGAGTCCCGCTGCGCGCCCAGCTGGTCGGGCTGATCTCCTGCCTCCTGCTCGTCGGACTCACCGTGGCGGGCATCACGACCACGGTGCTGATCTCGCGCTACCTGGTCTCACAGATCGACTCGCAACTGGCCGACACCGCCCAGCAGCTCACCCGCACCAACAACCTGACCTCGCTGATCTCCGGCTCGGGCGAGAGCCTGCTGCCAAGTGAGTACTACGTCGGCAGTGTGATGTCGTCGGGTGCCACCAATCCTTGGTACTACACCGAGACAGTCAACACCTACGGTATCCCGGACCTCAAGAACGCCCCCGTCACCCAGTACACGACCACCAGGCCCTTCAACACCGGGGCGCTGGACCCCACTGACGACTCCACCTTGAAGGGAAGCTCGGCCTGGCGGGTCGTGGGCATCCCGGTCACCAACCTACAGACGTCCGAGACCGGAATGGCGTATGTCGCGCTCCCCCTGACCGGTGTCAACCACACCGTCGAACGGATCCGGCTGCTGTTCTTCCTCAGCGGTGCGCTGATCGCGCTGATCGGCGGGCTCGCCGGATACCTCGCAGTGCGCAGGTCCCTGCGTCCGCTCAGGCGTATCGAGGCCACGGCAGCGGCCATCGCTGCCGGGGACCTGTCGGCACGGGTACCGTCCGGGCCCACCAGCACCGAGGTCGGAAGCCTCTCCAGCTCGCTCAACTCGATGCTGACGCAGATCGATGCGGCCTTCTCCGCCCAGGAGGCGAGCGAGGGCCGCATGCGCCGGTTCGTCTCGGATGCGAGCCATGAGCTGCGGACTCCCTTGGCGACGATCCGCGGGTACGGCGAGCTCTACCGGATGGGAGCCTTGACCCATCAAGAGGAACTCGACGACACGATGCGCCGCATCGAGGAGTCCGCACGGCGGATGGGCTCACTCGTCGACGACCTGCTCCACCTCGCGCGTCTGGACGAGGGGCACGATCTCACCCTGGAGCCGGTGGACCTCGCCGCACTGGGCGCAGACGCCTGCGCGGACCTCCGCGCACTCGATCCCGGGCGCCCCGTGGCCCTCGTCGGACTCGACTCTGATGACGCCGTGCCCTGCCTGGTGCGCGGTTCCGAGTACCGGCTCCGCCAGGTCGTCCTGAACCTGGTCGGCAATGCCGCCCGGCACACCCCCCCGGGGACGGCGGTGGAGGTCGCCGTGGGCGCACGCGATGGGTTCGGAGTGCTCGAGGTACGCGATCACGGCCAAGGAGTCCCCTCCGAGCACGTCGAACGCCTCTTCGAGCGGTTCTACCGGGCCGATTCGTCACGTGATCGCAGATCCGGGGGCTCCGGACTCGGGCTGGCGATCGTGGCCGCCATCTGCGCAGCACATCACGGGGACGCCTCGGTCAGGGAAACACCCGGGGGCGGGCTGACCGTGCAGATCCGGATTCCAGTCGAGGCCTCGGTCGACGCATCGTCGCAGGTCGCTGAGTGACCATTCGCTTTCTGGCCGTCAGATGCCTAGCATTGCAGCCTGATAGGCAATAGGCGGGGCGCAAGCCCCTCGAGCGGACTGGAAGTCATGGGCGTTCACGCCGACACCGTGCCCGAGTGGTTGATATCGAGTTGGGTGCGTAGCTGCCAGGAAGCTGGAGCCACAGCCGACACGGCAATCCTCCGTCAGACGGCGATCAACCTGCTGAGACGCTGGGACGATCAGTCCCGGAAGTACCACGGCATCTCCCACCTGCTCGACGTACTCAGTCACGTCGACGAGCTGTGCGAGGAGGCCCACGAGCCTGACCTGGTGCGGCTGGCAGCCTGGTACCACGGTGCGGTGTTCAGTGCCGAGGAAGCCGTCGCCTACGCCAACCGAGGCGGCGAGAACGAAGAGGCGAGTGCCGACCTGGCGCGCACCGAGCTCACTGCGCTGGGGATCCCCGCCACCAACGTGGCCCGGGTGGCCACCCTGATCGACGCGCTGCTGCGCCATACGGTGCTGCCGAAGGACTTTGACTGCGCCGTCCTGTGTGACGCCGAGCTCGCCGTTCTGGCGGCTGAGCCGCAGCGGTACCAGTCCTATCTGTCCTGCATCCGTGCCGAATACGCACACATACCGGTGCGCGACTACATCGGCGCTCGCATTGCCATCCTCACCAAGCTCCAGCGTCGCGAACGGATCTTCGCCTCCGGCATCGCCCGCGCATGGGAAGACCAAGCCAGGCAGAATGTCGAGGCCGAGCTCTCCCGCCTGCACACCGAGCTGGCCAAGCTCGACGCCGCGGCCCTCCAGGATGCGTCGCTGTCCACGCCCTGAGCGAAGTCGAGGCCCGGGCGTCCATCTTCAGCCCGGCAACCCGGAAGGGGTGACTCCCCTCGCGGGAAGCCACCCCTTCCGGGTGATGAAGTGAGGTCACTCAGCGCAGGTCAGAACCCGCCGCCGAAGTCCTCGCCACCGCCGCCGGGACCGGCCGGAGCGGCCTTCTCGGGCTTGTCGGCCACCACGGCCTCGGTGGTCAGGAACAGCCCGGCGATAGACGCCGCGTTCTGCAGAGCGGACCGGGTCACCTTGACCGGGTCGTTGATGCCGGCAGCCAGCAGGTCCACGTACTCGCCGGTCGCGGCGTTGAGGCCGTGTCCGATCGGCAGGTTGCGGACCTTCTCCACCACGACGCCGCCCTCAAGGCCGGCGTTGATGGCGATCTGCTTGAGCGGCGCGTCGATGGCCACCTGGACGATGCGGGCACCGGTCGCCTCGTCGCCCTCGAGGTTGAGGGTCTCGAAGACGTCCTTGCCGGCCTGGATGAGCGCCACGCCACCACCGGCGACGATGCCCTCCTCGACGGCAGCCTTGGCGTTGCGGACGGCGTCCTCGATGCGGTGCTTGCGCTCCTTGAGCTCAACCTCCGTTGCGGCCCCGGCCTTGATGACTGCGACGCCACCGGCAAGCTTGGCCAGACGCTCCTGGAGCTTCTCGCGGTCGTAGTCGGAGTCCGACTTCTCGATCTCGGTGCGGATCTGCTTGACGCGACCGGCGATCTGGTCCTGGTCGCCCGAGCCCTCGACGATCGTGGTCTCATCCTTGGTGACGA
>JAATES010000302.1 GCA_015655615.1 Actinomycetales bacterium | reverse complement strand
CGATGGCCGGCTGCGCTGGGTGGACGACTCCGATGGCGATCTGATCTGGGCATTGCGGGGCGCTGGGGGCGCGCTCGGGGTGGTCACCCGCGTGGAGATCGATCTTCACCCGGTCGCCAGCATCTACGGCGGGCAGCTGCTGTTCCCCGCAGACGAGGCCGCGCGCGTGCTCGACGTCGCACTGACGGAGAGCTTCGCGGCCGATGACTCGTTGAGCATCATGGTCACCCTCGCGTATTTTCCGGATGCCGAGCCGGTCGCGCCGATCCTGCGCGGGCAGCGGCTGGTCAGCCTGGATGCGTTCGGATTCGACCATCACGCCGAGCACGACCGGATCATCGACCGCATTCGTGCGGCCAGTGCGCCATTGATCGACGGGGGATTCGGTCGGCTCGACATCAGCCAGGTGCACCGGGTCATCAACGAGCCGCTGACGCCGACCCCGGTGGCGGACTGGTCGCGGCTGTCCGCTGTCGACTCCGACACCGCCGACTCGCTGGCAGACCTGTTCCTGTCCGAGGCCGGCGAGAGCCTGACCTCCATCCAGACCCGACTGCTCGGAGGAGCGCTGGCCCAGCCGGGGGCGCACCCCGGCATCGCCGCAGAGATCACCGAGCCGCACTTCGTGATCGCGAAGGGCCGGGCCGGCGACGACCGCACCGCGGGCGCGTTCAGGCGGTTGGACGATGTGGTCGACCCCACGGGTGCTGCCCGGACCATCGGGACGTTCCTGGCCGCCGGTCAGACCTACGCAGACGCCTATGGACCCGAGTCCATCGACAGGCTGTCCCAGGTCAAGTCGGCCGTCGACCCCGAGGGCCTGATCAGCGGAAACCGTGCGATGCGCTGAGACGCCCTCGGCACGCCGGCGACCTCCTCGTGCCGGCGGCCGCAGTGGCCTGGCGCCTCAGAACCCGGCGATCTCGATCTTCCTCATGGCGAGCATCGCCTCGAAGGCCCCGGGCCGGCTCATAAGGGACGCCATCTCGGCGGGCACGATCTGCCAGCTCAGCCCGAACTGGTCCTTGCACCACCCGCACTGCTCCGCCTCGGGCACTCGGGACAGTGCCGCCCAGTACCGGTCGATCTCTGCCTGATCGGCACAGGCCACCGAGAACGACACGGACTCGTTGAAGCTGAAGCCGTGATCGGCCGCGGCATCCATGGCGGCGAACCAGTGGCCTGCCAGGGTGAAGTCAGCGAACATCACGGAACCGGCTGCGGCCGGGCCAGAGGCCTGCTCGTAGGTCGCGATCGTTGCGAGCTCGGAGTCGTCGAACACCCCGGTGTAGTAGTCCAGGGCCTCACGGGCCCGGTTGGTGTTCTGCTCGCTGAACATCAGGGTGGGCAGGATGAACGGCCGGGGCTCACCGGCGGGGTCCGTGAGGATCAGCTGCCAGCTCAGTCCGAAGCGATCCTGCACCCAGCCGAAGTGCGGGCTGAACGGGTAGGCGTCCAGCGGCATGAGGGCCTCGCCGCCGTCGAGCAGCGCCTCCCACAGCTCGTCGAGGTGTGCTCGGGCGTCGCCGTCGCGCGCGGGGTCGACGTTGACCATGAAGGACAGAGACGGGTTGAAGCGGAACTCCGGTCCGGCGTTGATGGCTGTGAAGGCCTGCCCGCCCAGTTCGAAGTCGATCGTGAGCTCCTGGCCCGCCAGGGACTGCTGGAAGTCCAGCAGTCCCTCGGCCGGATAGTACGAGGTGGTGCCGATGCGACCATCCGGGAAGACCGACGCGTAGAACGCCACTGCCTCGGCGGCGTCGTGATCGAACCAGAGATTCGGGGTGATGGTCGCCATGGTCTGATCTCCTCTGATCGCAGTGGGCGAGGACGGACACCGGCGCCGCGCCGGGGTGCCACTGCCGACACTAGGCGAGGTTCATCACCTCAGCATGCGCAATGGTGCCCGATTTGCGACGATGGGTGAGCACCATCAGCGGCGAGGTCGGAGGCAGGGCCATGACGAACATCTTCGTGAACATCCCCACGAGTGACCTGGACCGTGCCAAGGCGTTCTACTCGGGCCTCGGCTGGCAGATCAACCCGGCCTTCACCGACGAGAACGCCGCCTGCGTGCTGATCGATGAGGACAAGTTCCTCATGGTCCTGGCCCGCAGCTTCTACTCGACCTTTCTCGAGGGCACCGGCAAGGCGGTGGGCGACCTCGCGACGACCTCGCTGGCATTGATCTCCTTCGACCTGCCCTCCCGCGAGGCGGTCGACGAGCTCGTGGAGCGGGTCATCGCCCTCGGCGGAACCGCAGGCGCCGCGCAGGACCTCGGTTTCATGTATCAGCGCCCCTTCGAGGACCCGGACGGCAACCGGTTCGAGCCGTTCTGGATGGACCCGGTCGCCGCCGCTCAGGGCCCCGAGTCCGCCTCGTAGCGGGCGGGCGCCGCCGCCGAGTCCGGGCCGCCGCCGAGCGTAGGCTCGACCCATGGTCAACTATCGCTATCTGGGCCGAAGCGGCCTGAAGATCACGGAACTCACCCTCGGCAACTGGATCACCGCAGGAGGGCAGGTCGCCCAGGACGCGGCGATCGACACCGTCCACGCTGCACTGGATGCGGGCATCACGTCCTTCGACACCGCGGACGTCTATATGAACGGGGCCGCGGAGTCGGTCCTGGGCAAGGCGTTGGACGGCCAGCGGCGCGAGTCGGTGGAGATCTTCACCAAGGTCTACTTCCCGACCGGCCCGAAGGGACCGAACGACACCGGGCTGTCCCGCAAGCACATCCTCACGTCGATCGACGGCTCACTCACCCGGCTCGGCACGGATTACGTGGACCTCTACCAGGCGCATCGTTACGACCATGAGACCCCGCTGGAGGAGACCTTCCAGGCGTTCGCTGATGTGGTGCGGGCGGGCAAGGCGCTCTACATCGGCGTCTCCGAGTGGACGGCCGAGCAGCTCACTGCCGGGCATGCCCTCGCCCAGCAGCTCGGCATCCAGCTGATCTCGAACCAGCCTCAGTACTCGGCGCTGTGGCGGGTCATCGAGGGCAAGGTGATTCCGGCCTCCCAGGAGCTGGGGATCTCCCAGATCGTGTGGTCACCATTGGCCCAGGGCGTGCTGACGGGCAAATACCTTCCCGGTGCGGCGGTGCCGGAGGGCAGTCGTGCCACCGATGAGAAGGGCGGCGGCAAGCAGTTCATCTCACGGTTCCTCACCGACGAGGTCCTGTCGGCGGTGCAGGGACTGGTCCCCATTGCGGCCGATCAGGGCGTGACTCTCTCTCAGCTGGGTTTGGCCTGGGTGCTCCACAACGACAACATCGCCGCCGCGCTCATCGGTGCGAGCCGCCCGGAGCAGGTGGTGGAGAACGTCAAGGCGTCGGACGTGGTGCTGGACGACGACGCCAAGGAGGCCATCGATGCGGTGCTGGCCGGTGCGGCGACGACCGACTCCGCGCTCACCGAGGAGGTGTCGCCGACCACGCGGTTGGTGTGACCGGGTGGTCCGCATGAGTGCGACCCCGGCTCGATGGGTGGGACAGTGATCGGTTTTGCTACGGCACTAATACTCACAAAAATATATACAAAGGTGGCATTGAGGCTTTAGACTCATATACATGGTCACGAAGAGGCGTCTATCCACCGAGGATTGGGAGGCCGAGGTCGGCCGTCAGATTCGGCGTGCCCGGCTGGCCGCCGACATCGATCAACGGTCTCTCGCGTCTGCCGCGAATATCAGCGTGGGCGCCCTGCAGCACCTCGAACACGGTGACGGGGCGACTCTTCGGACGCTGATCCGCGCCGTCCGCGCGCTGGGCCTCGAGGACTGGCTGGCCGGGTTGAGCCCTGCTCCGGAGGTGAGCCCGTTGGCGCTCCTGCGCGCACGCGACGGAGAGCGGGAGCCGCGACGTGCCTCGCCCCGCAGGTCCGGGGCCGAAGCCAAGCGACCTGAGGAAACGAAGCAGCGCCAGGCGCCACGGTCCTCACCCAGGGAGGAGGCGTAGTCGTCATGGCCTTCACCCACACCGAGCTCGTCTCCGTCCACGCCTGGGGTATGCGTGTCGGTGCGGTCGCAGCATCGAATCAGCGGGGCACCTATGCCTTCGAATACGATCCGGCCTGGCTGCGCAGGGACGTCGAGCTGGCTCCGATCCTGATGCCGACATCGCGGCGCTCGCGGATCTTCACGTTCCCGGGTCTCAACCCGCAGACCTTCTACGGGCTCCCGCCGATGCTCGCCGATGCACTGCCGGATCGCTTCGGCAACGCCCTCATCGACGCCCGATTGGCACGGGAGGGCATCTCCCACTCGGACATCACACCCCTGGACCGGCTCGCCTATGTCGGCTCCCGCACCATGGGCGCGCTCACCTTCGTGCCGGACAACGGACCGGAGGAGTCGCCTGTCGGCAGCATCGAGCTGGCTCACCTCGTCGAGGCGGCGCGCGCTGCGGTCGAGGGCAACCTGGACGACCCTCGTCTGCGCACCGGCACCTTGGCGCAACTGCTCGCGGTGGGGACGTCCGCCGGCGGTGCCCGGGCGAAGGCGGTCATCGCGGTCAATGCTGACACGGGTGAGCTGCGGGTGGGCGATCTCGCCACGGCCGACGGCTCCGGAGGGGATCGTTTCGAGGACTGGTTGCTGAAGTTCGACGGGGTCGGGCTGGACGCACAACTCGGCGAGTCCCAGCAATACGGACGGATCGAATACGCCTACTACCTCATGGCGCGGGCCTGTGGCATCGCGATGGCGCCGAGCCGACTGCTGGAGGAGGGCGGGCGAGCCCACTTCATGACGCGCCGGTTCGATCGTGGCACGCAGGGTGAACGGATCCATCTGCAGAGCCTGTGCGCCGTGGCCGGGCTCGATTTCAACGAGACCGGGACGCACGACTACGCGGAGTACCTGGCCGTCCTCGACCAGCTCGGCATCGACGATCGTGAGCAGGCCTTCCGCCGGATCGTGTTCAATGTGCTCGCCTCCAACAACGACGACCACACCAAGAACCTCTCGTTCCTGATGGACCGCGATGGCACCTGGCGCCTGGCTCCCGCCTACGACCTGACGTTCGCCTACAACCCGGCCAACCGATGGCTGGCCCGGCACCTGATGAGCGTGTCGGGTCGCTTCGAGGACATCGCCAGGGCGGACCTCGAGCGGTTGGGAGACCGCTTCGAAGTCCGCGGCATCCGGGCGATACTCACCGAGGTCGCCGAAGCCGTGGCCCGATGGCCGGAACACGCCGCCGAGGCAGGCGTGGCGGCTGGTGTCGTCGCGGAGGTGAGCGAACGGCTCAGCGCCGTCGCCCTGTCCTGAGAGGTGGCATCCCGTGACGCGCGGCGGCCCGCCATCCGGCGACAAGTCGCCGGGCGACGGGCCGCCGCGCGCAGCGTCTCAGAGCTTCGAGGCCACCTCATAGGCGTCCCAGATGGCGTACATGATGTTCGAGACCTTGCGAGCATCGCCCAGCAGGTGCCTGGGCAGTCCGCGACCGTCGATGGCCTGCCAGAGCCGCTGGTCGGACGTGTAGCCGATCGCGGTGACGATGGCGTCACACTCGACCTCGTGCGTGGTACCGGCCACCTCGAAGCGCAGTCCGGAGCCGGTCGCCTGAGCACCGGAGGCACCGGTGAAGACTGCCACTCCCCGGTAGGGGACGAGGGTCTTGAGCATGTCGTGGTTGGCATGGCAGAGCGGTCCGTTGACGGCGAGCAGCTCCGGTGCGATCTCGACGATGGTCGTCTCCCGGCCCGACTCGCGCAGCTGGAGCGCGAGTTCGCAGCCGGTCAGCCCGCCGCCGATGATGACCACCCGGTGGCCGAGCGACTCCGGGTCGAGCAGTGCGTCGGTGGCCTCCAGGACGGGCACGGTCGAGTCGCCGAAGTGGAGGTAGCGGGGGTCGGATCCGGTGGCCACGATCAGGTGATCGGCGTCCGTGGACTCGATCATCTCCGGGGTGACCGTGGTGTGGAGGTGGATCTCCACGCCCAGCTCGGCGAGCTCGTGCTCGTACCAGGCGATCAGCGCCAGGTCGTCCTCCTTGAAGGAGGGCTGGCCACCGGCGATCACCACGCCGCCCAGGCGGTCGGACTTCTCGTAGATCACCGGGGTGTGCTCGCGTTCGGCGAGAACCCGGGCCGATTCGAGGCCGGCCAGCCCGCCGCCGATGATCATGACCTTCTTGCGGCGCCGCCGCGGCGTGGGAAGCAGGAAGACGTCCGACTCGCGAGCACACTCCGGATTCACCGCGCAGTTCAGCGCGGTGTAGGCGCCGATGCGTCCCATGCAGCCTTCCTGGCAGGAGATGCAGGGGCGGATCGACGCGAGACGCCCGGCCTGGATCTTGTTGACGATGTCGGGGTCGGCCAGGGCGGGGCGGCCCAGGCTGATCAGGTCGGCTGCGCCTTCGCGCAGGGCGCGCAGCGCGAGCTCCGGGCTGTCCATCCGGCCCGCCATGATCACCGGCAGGTCGGGGATCGCCTCTTTCAACTGCAGGGCGTACGGCAGGTACAGCCCTTTGTCCTGGTACATCGGCGGGTGCGACCAGTACCAGGCGTCGTAGCAGCCGACGTCGATGTCGAAGGTCTCATAGCCATAGGAGCGCAGCAGCTTCGCCGCTTCGATGCCCTCGGGCATGTCGCGGCCGACCTCCTCGAAGTCCTCTCCCGGCATGGCGCCGGTGTTCCAGTCCTTCATCATGGACTTCGGTGAGAAGCGCAGTTGGACCGGGAAGTCATCGCCTGCGACGGCATGGATCGCCTCGACGATCTCTCGTGAGATCCGCAGCCTGTTCTCCAGCGAGCCGCCGTACTCGTCGGTCCGGTGGTTGAACCGCTCGATGGCGAACTGGTCGAGCAGGTAGCCCTCGTGGATGGCATGCACCTGGATGCCGTCGTAGCCGGCGGATTTGGCGACGCCCGCGGCGACACGGAACTGTCCGACGATGCCGTGGATCTCCTCCTTGGTGATCTCACGGCAGGTGATCGAGGGGTCCCACAGGTAGGGGATCGCGGACGGGGCTGCGGGGACTTGCCCAGGTGTGACGAGTGACTGCATGACGACCCGTCCGAACCCTGCACCGACCTGCAGCACGATCTTCGCGTCATACGCGTGGACTCGTTCGGTGAGCTCACGCGTGGTGCGAAGGCACACGGCGGGAGACTGCGTGGGATTGGGCAGCATGCCTGTGGGCAAGGTCTCCACAGGGATGGTCACCTGACAGACGCCGGTGATGATGAGCCCGAT
>JAATES010000315.1 GCA_015655615.1 Actinomycetales bacterium | reverse complement strand
CGGCGCACCGATGACCCATTTCCGGTTGTCGAGGAGCCACCAGATCACTCCGCCGGTCAGCAGCACCGTCGTGGCCGCCACCAGGACCGACGGGATCAAGCCGATCACCGAGCGCACGGCGTACCACGGCGAGAGCAGGAGAGTCCGCAGCTCGTCGTGCGCCCCCACGCCGTGGCGCTCACGCCGGGACTGCAGCCCCTCCACCGTGATGCCGACGAACCGGCACACGAGGACCAGTGCGACCGCGACGATCACCACGCGGCCCGGCCACAGAGCCAATGCGACAGTCAGTGGCGGTCCCAGAGCCAGCACCGACCAGGTGCGGCGCTGCGGCTGGGTGCGCTCATAGCGGTGGACCTCGGAAAGTGCGGCTGCGACGCGATCACGCTCCGGTCCCCCATCCAGGGAAGGACCGGACGCGGGCGGCTCCCCTTCTTCCGGCACTCCCTCAGCCGGGGAGAGCGTCTCTGTGTCCTGCCGTGCCATGTCGCCGGGCTCAACCGGCATCGCCAAGGTCCCGCCACCCGGCAGCACGGTCGTCCCCTCGCCCCCCAGCACCGCGGTCTCCCCGGTGGAGATCCCGTCGTCCTGCGGGTGGCCCGCGCCCCGCACGCGGTCCGGTACGATCTGCTGGTCCGGTGACGCAGTGACGCCCGTCGCCATCGAGGCCTCCGTGGCCTCATCGCCGTCCTCCGCCGCCAATCGCAGCTGCTCGACCACGACTGCCGGAGCAGTCCGCAGCTCAGGGTCCGGGCGCAGCGCACCCGAGAGCGCTTGCGAGCGCCGCGGGCCAAGGCCCGCCAGGTCCACCGTGCCTGCCCTGGCCCGGGTCAGAACCAGATCGACCGGACGCACCCCGAACGGCGGCCTGCCCGTGGCCGCGAAGGCCAGCACCGCGGCCCATCCCCACCAATCGGTTGCCATGCTCGGCGAGGCTCCTTCCACCAGCTCCGGAGCGAGATAGGCGGGTGTCCCCATCACCAGCCCGGTGCGGGTCACCCGCGCATCGCCGACCGACTGCGCGATGCCGAAGTCGATGAGCACCGGACCCTGGGCGCTCAGCAGCACGTTGCTGGCCTTGAGATCGCGGTGGATCACGCCAGCCGCATGGACCGCCTCCAGCGCATCATGCAGTTGCTCGGCCAAGTCATACAGGTCGGACGCGTCGAGGGCCCCGCGCTGGGAGATCTCGTCCTCGAGCGTGAGGCCGTCGATCAGCTCCGTGACGATGAACAGGTCGTCGGCATCCGACTCTGCGTCGAGTACCCTGGCCACTCCGGGATGCCTGATGCGTCCCAGGACCGCGATCTCCCGGCGCAGCCTCTCCCGCGACTCCGGCTCCGCAGCAACCGCCGAATGGAGGACCTTCAGGGCGACCGGCGTGCCGTCCGCATCCAGGGCACGGTACACGGTGCCCATGGCGCCGGAGCCGAGAGGGGCCACCACGCGGTAGCCGCCGATCTCCGTGCCGGGCTCAAGTCCGATGCGCTCCATGGCGACACGGTATCCGGTATCACGCGGATTCGTGGGGAAATGGGGCTGGATTCCCCTGTTGAGGAAGACGCCGGACGCCAGGTTGGCTAAGGTGGGAATTCAAAATGCCAAGGAGTCGTCGTCTTATGGTAAAACCCCAGCACGATCTCGTCGTCGTCGCCAACCGCCTGCCCGTCGACCTCCAGCTCGGAGACGAGGGCGAGGTGACCTGGCGCCGTTCTCCCGGCGGTCTGGTCACGGCTCTCGCTCCGATGATGCAAGCCGGAGAAGGTGCCTGGGTGGGCTGGTCCGGAGCCCCCGATCTGGCGATCGACCCGTTCGAGGACGACGGGATCTGGATGATCCCCGTCAGCCTGAGCGAGACCGAGATCAGCGAGTACTACGAGGGATTCTCCAACGACACGCTGTGGCCGCTCTATCACGACGTCATCGCGCCACCAGCCTTCCACCGGCAATGGTGGGACACCTATCGGTCGGTCAACGAGCATTTCGCCTCGATGGCGGACTACGCGGCCGCGGAAGGCGGAACCGTCTGGGTCCACGACTATCAGCTTCAGCTGGTCCCGGCGATGCTGCGCAAGGCACGCCCGGATCTCCGGATCGGGTTCTTCGATCACATCCCGTTCCCGCCGCTGGAGATCTTCTCCCAGCTGCCCTGGCGAAGTCAGGTGCTGGAAGGCCTGCTCGGAGCCGACCTGGTCGGCTTCCAGCGCTCCGGCGACGCAGCCAACTTCCTGCGAAGCGTGCGCCGCCTGACCTCGCACACGACCAGCGGGCAGCTCGTCGACCTGGACGACCCCGAGGGCAGATTGGTACGACGCACCCGCGCCGCGACCTTCCCGATCTCCATCGACTCCGCACGCTTCAATCACCTCGCCCAGACACCGGCGGTCCAGGCCCGTGCCCGGGAGATCAGGCGCGAGCTCGGTGATCCCGAATGCCTCCTGCTCGGAGTGGACCGACTCGACTACACCAAGGGCATCCTCCACCGGGTCAAGGCCTATGGCGAGATCCTGCAGTCGGGCTCGGTCGACCCGACCAAGGTCGCCCTGATCCAGGTTGCGAGCCCGAGCCGGGAGAACGTCGACGCCTACCAGCAGCTCCGCGAGGAGCTCGAGGTCCTCGTCGGCCGGATCAACGGCGAGTTCGGCGGGATCGGCCACTCCGCCGTGAACTATCTGCACCACTCCTACCCCGCCGAGGAGATGGCCGCACTGTACGTCGCGGCAGACGTCATGCTCGTCACCGCGTTGCGCGATGGCATGAATCTGGTGGCGAAGGAGTATGTCGCCGCCCGATCGACCGAGACCGGCGCCCTGGTGCTCTCAGAGTTCACCGGAGCCGCCGAGGAACTCAGCGGGGCATTGATGGTCAACCCCCACGACATCGACGGGATGAAGGCGCAGATCCTGCGGGCCATCACCATGGAGCCCCGCGAACAGCGGCGTCGCATGCGCCGGCTCCGACGCCGCGTCATGACGCACGACGTCGCTCGATGGTCGAACAGCTACCTGGCCGCGCTGACCGACATGGCCGCGAGCCAGCCCGAACTGGTCGACACTCCGCCATCCGGGACGCTCGGAGCCGAACTGCGAACGGCACTGGGGCGCCTCGCCGATGCCACCGGCCCCGTCCTGATCGCGAGCGACTTCGACGGAGTCCTGGCACCCCTGGTGGATGATCCGTCCACCTCCAAGACGGTGCCGCGTGCCTCACGAGCCCTGCGACGGCTCGCCGCCATGCCCAGTCACCGCGCGACCCTGGCCTTGGTCTCCGGCCGCGACCTCGACACGCTGGCCCGGCTGAGTCAGGCACCCGTCGGTGCCGTGCTCGTGGGCTCCCATGGTGCCGAGACCGGCAGGATGGGTCCCGACGGGCTGATCCGCGAGCCCGTCGAGCTCAGTGAGGGACAGCAGGCACTGCTCGGCCACATCCGTGAAGGCCTCGATCTCATCGCCTCGCGGCACAGCGGAGTCTGGGTGGAGAAGAAGCCCACCGCGGCAGCCCTCCACACCCGGCTCACGACGCACGACGGTGCGATGCAGGCTTCGGATGCGGCCAAAGAGCTCGCCGACCGGCTGGGAGTCCGGCCACTATTGGGAAAGAACATCGTCGAACTGTCGGTCGTGGAGACCTCCAAGGGCCGTGCCCTGGATTCCCTGCGTAAGCAGACGAACGCCCAGATCGCCCTCTACATGGGCGACGACGTCACCGACGAGCACGCCTTCGCAGTCCTGGGCTCCGATGACCTGGCGATCAAGGTCGGGCCCGGGGACTCGATAGCCCCCTATCGCATCGCCGACTCCTCTGCCGCGTCCCTGGTGCTGGAACGGCTGGCCTCGCTGCTCGCTCCGCAGCGCGCGACCAAGCGGTCAGCGACGAGCCCCCGTCAGTCCTAGCCGACAGATCTCTGGCCCCGCACGTCCTGGCGCCAGCGGCGACCAGTCGCTGGCTCCCCCGCTCCGGCACAGATGTGACCCGCGTCCTACGCCTGCATGCTTGACGGCGCTAGAATAGGGACCGATGGTCATCACGACCACCGATTCACCCATCACAACGGATCGTCCGGCACGTTCCTGCCGGTGAAGGGAAAGTCATCATGGCTTCTGTCACTTTCGAAAACGCTACGCGCCTCTACCCGGGCACCGAACGCCCAGCGGTGGACTCGCTCAACCTGCACATCAACGACGGCGAGTTCCTCGTCCTCGTCGGCCCCTCTGGTTGCGGCAAGTCGACGTCCCTGCGCATGCTCGCGGGCTTGGAAGACGTCAACTCCGGACGCATCCTCATCGGCGACCGCGATGTCACCGACGTGCAGCCCAAGGACCGGGACATCGCGATGGTGTTCCAGAACTATGCGCTGTACCCGCACATGTCCGTGGCCGAGAACATGGGCTTCGCCCTGAAGATCGCGGGAGTGCCGAAGGCCGAGATCCGCAGCCGGGTCGAAGAGGCGGCCAAGATCCTCGACCTCACCGAGTACCTCGATCGCAAGCCGAAGGCCCTCTCCGGCGGGCAGCGGCAGCGTGTCGCCATGGGTCGCGCGATCGTGCGCCAGCCGCAGGTCTTCCTCATGGACGAGCCACTGTCCAACCTCGACGCGAAGCTGCGCGTGTCCACGCGTACCCAGATCGCCTCCTTGCAGCGCAGGCTCGGCGTGACCACGGTCTACGTGACCCACGACCAGACCGAGGCGCTGACCATGGGCGACCGCATCGCGGTCCTCAAGGACGGCGTGCTGCAGCAGGTGGGCACCCCGCGGGAGATGTACGACACTCCCGTGAACGTGTTCGTCGCCGGCTTCATCGGCTCACCTGCCATGAACATCGGCACCTACGATGTGGTCGACAACACCGCCCACATCGGCTCGGCCACGTTCGTGCTGCCGCGGACAGCCGCAGACGAGCTGGCAGCCGAGGACAGCACGAAGGTCACCATCGGGTTCCGTCCCGAGGCCCTCGACCTGACCACGGAGAGCGACCCGGCGGGCATCCCGATCGACGTCAACCTCGTGGAGGAGCTGGGATCCGACGCCTTCGTCTACGGCGTGATCGCCACCGCCGAGAAGTCTGAGAGCGTGGTCTCCCGGGGTGCCGAGGTGATCGTCCGGGTCAACCCGCGCAGCGTGCCCGGCAAGGGGACGCGCATCTATGTGACCATCCGCCCAGGGCAGGAGCACGTGTTCTCGCCCACCACGGGGCTACGTCTCGCCTCCGCCTGACCAACGCGCATGCGGCTGAGGATCAGAGGCATGGCCGCGTGACGACCTCTGCCAGGAAGGGACGGTCCCTGCGAGGGGGCCGTCCCTTCCTGCTCCGCGCGTGGTCATCCTCAGCCGGTATCGTGGCCGTCTCACCAACTGAAGGGCATCCGTGATGGCGCAGCAGCTGCAGATCACCGCAGCGTCGCCCGACCCTGCACTCCTCGACCTGCCCTGGAACATCCCGCTGGCGGAATGGCCCTCGCAGGTCCTCGCGGCGCTGCCACGAGGCCTCTCGCGGCACGTGGTCCGATTCGTGCGCCTGTCCGGCGCGGTCATCGCCATCAAGGAGATCGGCGAGTCCGTCGCGTACGGCGAGTATGAGCTGTTGCGCAAGCTCGGCAAGCTCGACGTGCCCAGCGTGGTCCCCCTCGCGGTCATCACGGGACGCCGGGCTGACGACGGCGAACCCCTCGAAGCCGTGCTCGTCACGCAGCACCTGCAATTCTCGTTGCCATACCGCTCCTTGTTCAGCCACATCATCGGCGCGGACACCGCCACCCGGCTGATCGATGCGCTGGCGGTGCTGCTGGTCCGCCTTCACCTGATCGGCTTCTACTGGGGTGACGTGTCGTTGTCGAACACGCTGTTCCGCAGAGACGCCGAATCGTTCGCCGCCTACCTCGTTGACGCGGAGACCGGGGCACTCTACCCGCAGCTGACCGATGGGCAGCGCAACTACGACCTGGACCTGGCGCGCACGAACATCATCGGCGAGCTGATGGACCTGGAGGCCGGTGACGTGCTCGACGAGGGCACGGACGTCATAGGGATCGGAGACTCCCTGGTCGAGCGGTACAACGACTTGTGGGCGGCCCTCACAGAGGAGGAGTCCTTCGGTGCCGACGAGCGCTGGCGTGTCAAGGAACGTATTCATCGCGTCCACCGTCTGGGCTTCGACGTCGATGAGCTGGCGATGACAGCCGACGCCGGCGGAAGCCTGGTCCGCATTCAGCCCAAGGTGGTCGATGCGGGATATCACTCCCGACGACTGTCGCGGCTCACCGGCCTGGAGGTCCAGGAGCACCAGGCCCGCCGTCTGTTATCCGACCTGGACCACTACCGGGCCCTGGAAGGGCGTGGCGACGAACGCGAGTCCGCGCTCGCCCACGACTGGCTCACCGAGATCTTCGAGCCGACCATCCGGGCCGTCCCCGCGAGCCAACGCGGCAAGCTGGAGCCCGCACAGCTGTTCCACGAGGTACTCGACCACCGCTGGTTCCTCTCCCAGCAGCAGCAACGGGACGTTCCCACTTTGGAGGCCGCACAGAGCTACCTGGCCTCGGTGCTACCGGACCGCCCGCAGGAGCAGGCGGTGCTGGGGTTGTCCCCCGAGGACGCCGCTCACCAGGAGTGACCAGCGCGCTCCCCGGTGAGCAGGGACTGTGGGGGCGGGATCGCGATCAAGCCCGGGCACCGCGCTGGCGGGCGACCTCGTAGAGGGCGATGCCCCCGGCGACCGCAGCGTTGAGCGATTCCACGGCCGAGGTGATCGGGATCGAGGCCACCGCGTCACACGTCTCTCGCACCAGCCGGGACAGCCCCTTGCCCTCGGAGCCGACCACGAGGACCAGCGGATCGGCTGCGAAGGGAAGATCAGCGATCTCGACCGTTCCCCCGGCATCCAACCCCACCACGAAGCAACCGGCGTGCTTGTAGTCGTTCAGCGCTCGGGTGAGGTTGGTCGCACGGGCCACCGGCACCCGCGCAGCAGCTCCGGCGGACACCTTCCACGCAGCGACGGTCACCCCGGCCGCTCGTCGCTCGGGCACCAGGACGCCATGGACTCCGAACGCGCCTGCGGAGCGCAGTACGGCTCCCAGATTGCGGGGGTCGGTCACTCCGTCCAGCGCCACGATCAAGGGCGGACGGCCGGTCTCGACAGCGAGGTCCAGCAGGTCGTCGGGGTCGGCGTAGCTATAGGGCGCGACCTGGACCGCCACTCCCTGGTGCACCGACCCGTCGGTCAGCCGATCGAGTTCGGGCTTGCCGACCTCCATGAGGTTCAGCCGCCGTTCGGTGCCGAGCTGCAGGATCTCCCGCACGCGGTCGTCCATGTCGATCCGGTGTGCCAGGTACACCGTCGTCGCCGGGACTGCGGCGCGCAACGCCTCCAGCACCGCATTGCGGCCTGCCACCACCTCGAGCGCTCCCGCAGCGCTCCGGCGTGACTTCGACGGCACAGGACGCCGGCCGGCCGGGTGCCCGCCACCGGAGGGACCCGCTCCCGCACGGCTGGTGCCGCCACGCCTGCTCTCAGCACCGCCGCCGTTCGGGCGGGCGGCGGGCTCACCGCCCTCCTTGGGCTTGAACGACTTGTGATAAGGCCGGTCCTCTGCCTTGGGCGTAGGCCCCCGGCCTTCGAGGCCCTGACGGCTCCAGCCGCCCGAGCCGACCTTGGGGTTCTTCTTGGTGCTCTTGCGTACGGCGCCACGGCGTTGGGAATTTCCAGGCATCAAGCACCTCCGGTTGAGTTGAGTACGGAGTCCGCCAAGCTCCAGCGAGCCCCTGTGGCGGAGTCCTCCACCTGAATCCCGACCGAGGCGAGCCGGTCACGGATCTGATCTGATCGGCCGAAATCGCGGGCCGCCCGGGCCTCGGCTCGTTCGGCCAGCTGCAGATCGACCAGGCCGGCCAACGCAGCGGAGCTGCGGTCGTCGACTGCCGTCTCCCACTGCTCACTGGCCGGGTCCAGGCCCAGGACGTCCAAGATGCCGCGCACGGCAATCGCGGCGGATCGCGCCTGGTCGGCACGGCCCGCCGCGAGCGCGGAGTTGCCCTCGCGAAGCTGCTCATGCGCGACGGCCAGTGCCGCGGACACGTTGAGATCATCATCGAAGGCCGACACCGCTGCCTCGGGGAGCGCAGCGGTCCGGACCTCCTCCGTGGTGAGAACGCCACTGCGCTCTGCGTCACGGTGCACGAAGCTGCTGAACCGCTCCCAGGTCGCGGCCGCGTCGACCAGGGTCTGCGAGGTCCACTCGATCATCGAGCGATAGTGGACACCCGCCAGGGCCAGGCGCAGCACCGCTGCCTCGTTCTCCCTGAGGACCTCCTCGACCAGCAGGCCGTTGCCCAGCGACTTGCTCATCTTGGTTCCGCCCTGCGTGACCCACGCCGAGTGCATCCAGTACTGGGCGAAGGCGTCGCCCGCTGCATGGGACTGAGCCTGTTCGTTCTCGTGGTGCGGAAACCGCAGGTCCAGGCCGCCACCGTGGATGTCGAAGGCAGGGCCGAGGTAGCGGGTGGCCATGGCCGAGCACTCCAGGTGCCACCCGGGTCGGCCGCGGCCGAAGGGCGTGTCCCAGGACGCAGTGGCGGGCTCTCCCGGTTT
>JAATES010000090.1 GCA_015655615.1 Actinomycetales bacterium | reverse complement strand
TGGCTCCCTGCTGCCATCGCGTTCCTGGGCATCGTCGATACCTTCTTCGAGCCCATCGAGGCGTAGTTCGGATCGTTCAGGCGTCGCCTGCTGATGTGACGGGTGGTGTGGCCCGGACTTGAGGGTCCGGGCCACACCACCCGTGCCCGTTTCTGAGGGGATCGCTCGAATGGAGTGCGATCAGGAGCGTAGCGCGGGCGGTGTCGGGCGCGGGCCGGAGTCCCTGGCGATCCGAGCGCGGCGACGGCGTTCCCACAGCACACCGAATCCGCCCAAGACCATACCCGCAAGGCATACCTGTGCAGGGTGATGCCAGTCGGCCAGGCGGCCGGCGAGCCCCAGGGCGATGACGACCATCAGGACGACGGCCCACACTGCAGAGCCGATGAGGATCACCGCTCGGAGGGGGACCTCTAGTGGAGGAGGCTCTGCCCGACGCTGATCGGCATGGAGCAGCAAAGCGACGAGGCCGGGTCGAGGTGGTGGGGTGTCATGCATGGGGCCACTGTAGCGCCGCGCTCAACACGCCAAATAGTTACTTAGCCTAAGTAACGGTGTATTATGGGTTGATGACCTCAGCTCGTTCGTGCAAACCCGGTTCGCTGTCAGGAGAGCTGCGGGTGGCCACCTCTCGGTTGCAACGGGCCTTGCGCCGGCAGCGCGGGGATGCGGGGCTGACAGAGGGGCAGTTCGCAGTCCTGGCAGCTTTGTCCAAACATGGTCCGCTCAACGCGGGTGTCCTGGCCGAGCACGAGGGCATGCGGCCTCCATCGATGACCCGGATCATCCATGCCCTGGGAGATCTCGGCTTTGTCGCCAAGGAGGGTCATCCCGAAGACGGGCGCCAGGTCGTGGTCACGCTCACGGATGCGGGGCGGGCCGAGTTCCGCGAGACTAGGCGCCGTCAGGACGACTGGCTGTCGGGCAGGCTGGCGACGCTGGACATGCCGGACCGGGAGCTCATCGCGCAGGCATGCGTGATCCTGCTGAAACTGACCGAACGATGAGCCGTACCTTCGCCTCCCTGCAGTGGTACAACTACCGGATCTGGTTCGCCGCAGCGCTGATCGCCAACATCGGCACCTGGATGCAGCGAGTCGCTCAGGACTGGCTGGTGCTCACTGTGCTCACCGACCACTCGGGAACCGCGATCGGTGTCGTCACTGCCCTGCAGTTCCTGCCGTCGCTGATGTTCTCGCCCTATGCGGGCTTGCTGGCCGACCGGGTCAACCGCCGCAAGATGCTCATCGCCACCCAGGGCTCGATGGGAGTCCTGGCCGTCGTCTTGGGAGCACTGGTGTTGTCCGGCCACGCCCAGTTGTGGCACGTCTATGTGCTGGCATTCGCATTGGGCACGGCATCCGCGCTCGATGCGCCCGTGCGGCAGACCTTCGTTGCCGAGCTCGTCCCCCCCGATGGCCTCGCCAATGCGGTGGGTCTGAACTCGGCCTCTTTCAACGCCGCCCGGCTGATCGGTCCGGGTGTCGCGGGCTTGATGATCGCCGCGGTAGGAATCGGCTGGGTGTTCCTCATCAACGGCGTGACCTTTGCCGCGACCATCGCTGCGATGCTGCGGATGCGGCCCCGGGAGCTCACCGTGCTGCCTCAGGCCTCACATGCCAAGGGGCAGATCAGGCAGGCGCTGGGCTATGTGCACGGGCGCTCCGACATCCTGGTCATCATGGCCGTGGTCGGCGTGGTGTCCACCCTGGGACTCAACTTCCAGCTCACCTCGGCGATGATGGCGACGCAGGTCTTCCACAAGGGTCCCGGCGAATACGGCCTGCTTGGCTCGATCCTCGCCATCGGCTCGCTGGCGGGTGCGCTGCTCGCCGCGCGGCGACGCCACCCCCGGGTGCGGCTGGTGGTCGGGGCCGCGTTCGGCTTCGCCGCTGCGTCCGGGTTGATGGCTCTGATGCCCAGCTATGTGACCTATGCGATCGCCTGCATCCCGGTCGGCTTCTTCTCGCTGACCATGCTCACTGCCGCGAACGCGACTATTCAGACGTCCACCACCGCGATCATGCGTGGCCGGGTGATGTCGCTCTACCTCATGGTGATGCTCGGCGGCACCCCGATCGGCTCCCCACTGGTGGGCTGGATCGCAGAGTCCTGGGGTGCCCGTTGGTCGATCGGGGTGGGGGCGATCGCGTCGGGCATCGTCGCCATAGCGGCCATGGTCTGGACGCGGAACCACTGGCACTACGAGGTCAGCTTCCAGCGCCTTCCTCGTCGGCGGGTCGCGGTCACCTACCCTCAGAACGAGCCCACGATGTAGTCCACGGCGCGGGTCAGCGTCGCGACGTCCGCGGGCTCGACAGCAGGGAACATCGCGACCCGGAGCTGGTTACGGCCGAGCTTGCGGTAGGGGTCCACATCGACGATCCCATTGGCGCGCAACACCTTCGAGATCCGCACGGCATCGACGTCGTCGTCGATATCGATGGTTCCGACGACCGAGGATCGCCAGGCCGGTTCAGCAACGAAGGGCGTGGTGTAGTCGGTGCGCTCTGCCCACGCATAGAGCTCGGACGCCGATGCGGCGCTGCGTGACGTGGCCCAGTCCAGTCCGCCTTGTCCGAGTATCCACTCGACCTGATCGGCCAGCAGGAACAGCGTGCCGATCGCGGGCGTGTTGAGGGTCTGGTTCGCCCGCGAGTTGGTCAGCGCGGTCTGGAGTGACAGGAATTCGGGTATCCATCGGCCGGACTCCGCGATCTGTGTGATCCGGTCGACGGCGGCGGGGGACATGACGGCGAGCCAGAGCCCGCCGTCGGAGGCGAAGGACTTCTGGGGCGAGAAGTAGTAGACATCGGTCTGGGAGATGTCCACAGGAAGGCCGCCGGCCGCCGAGGTCGCATCGATGACGGTCAGGGCTTGGTCCCCGGGCGCGATGCGCTGCACCGGAGCCGC
>JAATES010000406.1 GCA_015655615.1 Actinomycetales bacterium | reverse complement strand
GCGTACCGGCGACTTCCTCACTCATCCCGTCTTCCACCTGTACCGCAACGAGACCGCGATGATGCGCTACCTGCGCAGGCTCTCGGACAAGGACCTCGCCCTCGACCGGACGATGATCCCGCTGGGCTCGTGCACCATGAAGCTCAATTCGGCCATCGAGATGGAGCCGATCAGCTGGCCGGGCTTCGCCGACATCCACCCCTACGCGCCCGAGAGCCAGACCCGGGGGTACGCCGAACTGATCCGCACGCTGGAGCACCGCCTTGCGGAGATCACCGGGTATGCGGCCGTCTCGGTGCAGCCCAACGCGGGATCGCAGGGTGAGTTCGCGGGCCTGCTGACGATCCGGCGCTACCAGGCTGCGCAGGGGGCGGGCGATCGTGACGTGTGCCTGATCCCGGCCTCCGCGCACGGCACCAATGCCGCCTCGGCTGCGCTCGCGGGTCTGCGCGTGGTGGTGGTGGCGACGGCCGACGACGGCTCGATCCTGCTGGACGACCTGCGGGCGAAGCTGGCCGAGCATGGGGCGCGGGTCGCGGCGATCATGATCACCTACCCGTCGACCCACGGCGTCTACGAGGAGGATGTCCGGGCGGTCTGTGAGCTGGTACACGCCGCGGGCGGTCAGGTCTACATCGACGGCGCGAACCTCAACGCGCTGGTGGGGTTGGCCAAGCCGGGTGCCTTCGGCGGGGATGTCTCGCACCTGAACCTGCACAAGACGTTCGCGATTCCGCATGGCGGCGGCGGTCCGGGGGTGGGCCCGATCGGTGTGGCCGCACACCTGGCGGCCTACCTGCCAGGGGACCCGCTCGACGACTCCGCACGGGGCCCGGTGTCGGCAGCGAACTTCGGCTCGGCAGGGGTACTTCCGATCTCCTATGCGTACGTGTCCCTGATGGGGCCGGAGGGATTGCGTCGCGCGAGCCAGGTCGCGGTGTTGTCCGCGAATTACCTCGCGCGGAAGGTACATGACTCATTTCCGATTTTGTACACCGGACCGAATGGCCTGGTGGCGCATGAGTGCATCCTGGATCTGCGAGCCCTCACCGCTGCGACCGGGGTCACGGCGGAGGATGTGGCCAAGCGACTGATGGACTACGGCTTCCATGCTCCGACGTTGTCATTCCCGGTGGCGGGGACATTGATGGTGGAACCCACGGAGAGCGAGGATCTGCGTGAGCTGGACCGTCTTGTCGCGGCTCTGGTGAGCATTCGCGCCGAGATCGACCAGGTGTCGGATGGCGTGTGGACCGCAGCGGAGTCGCCCTTGCGAGGAGCGCCGCATACGGCCGCCGCCGTGTGCGCGAACGAGTGGAATCACGCCTACTCGCGCGAGCAGGCCGCCTACCCGCTGTCCTCCGTACGGCAGGACAAGTACTGGCCACCGGTGCGGCGCATCGACGGAGCGCAGGGCGACCGGCACCTGATCTGCTCCTGCCCGCCCGTGGAGAGCTATCAGGACCATGAGCTCGTATGACTCATCACCAGGACATGACCGGGAATGCTCCGACTCGAGACATGAGGATCGTGCGATGACCCCCACCACTCCGCTTCTGCCCGAGCACCAGGCGCTCGGCGCCCATCTCACGGAGTTCGGAGGCTGGCTGATGCCGCTGCGGTACAGCAGTGACATCGCCGAGCACCGGGCCGTCCGGGCGGCGGCCGGGCTGTTCGACATCTCGCATATGGGTCAGATCCACGTGACCGGTCCGGATGCCGCCGCGGCCCTCGACTATGCGCTCGTGGGGTGGCTGAGCAAGGTGGCGGTGGGTCGTGCTCGCTACACCATGATCTGTGCGCCCGATGGCGGGGTGATCGACGACCTGGTCGTCTACCGGCTGGGGGACGAGGAGTTCCTGGTGGTCGCGAACGCCGGAAACGCTGCGACAGTGCTTGCGGCCCTGAAGCAGCGCAGCGCCGGATTCGCAGTCACGGTGGCCGCACCACAGGACCAGGCCGCGCTGATCGCCGTCCAGGGTCCCGCAGCCGCGGAGATCCTGACCGGCACCGGAATTACCGCGGCCGAGGACGCGGGCGCCATTCGCGATCTGCCCTATTACGCGATCACGCGGGCCAGGGTCGCAGGTCTCTCCGTGCGGGTGGCCCGAACCGGCTACACCGGGGAAGACGGCTTCGAGCTCTTTGTTCCCGCTGCACAAGCCGTTGAACTCTGGCGGGCGGTGCTGACCGCAGGACGACCGGCTGGACTGATTCCCGCAGGCCTGTCGGCGCGTGACTCGCTGCGCCTCGAGGCCGGCATGCCCCTGTACGGCCATGAGATCGACCTGACCACGACTCCCTATGAAGCCGGGCTGGGCCGGGTGGTGCGGCTGGACAAGGCGGCCGCCGATGGGAGCCCGGTGGATTTCGTGGGACGCGCGCCCTTGGCGGCGCGCCGGCACTCGCCGCCGGCGCGGGTGCTGGTGGGACTGCGCGGCCTGGGCCGGCGCGCCGTGCGTACGGGAGACCGCATCGTGCGGGACCTCGACAGTGTGGACACCCCTCTGGGGAGTGTGACGTCCGGGGCGCCCAGCCCGACGCTGGGCCACCCGATCGCCATGGCGTACGTGACGCCGGAGCTCAGTGCCATCGGCACCCGGCTGGTCGTCGAGGTCCGCGGCCGTGGTGAGGCAGCCGAAGTGGTGGCGCTGCCTTTCTATCGGCGTGAGGCCTCGTAGTGTGGCACCAGTGGCGCCTGGCCATCCCCTGGGACCTTGCCGGGCCGTGTGACTCTGCTCTCCCCGTTGTGCACACCCTGCCCTATCAGCCGGACCGGCCTATGGCCGTGACTATGCGAGAGGTACCACGATGACTGAGAAGTTCCCTGTACAGCTGAAGTACACCGCCGAGCACGAGTGGATCGATGACCAGGCACCCGCGACGGTCGGGGTCACCTGGACCGCTCAGGATGCGCTCGGCGACGTCGTCTATCTGGAGCTGCCCGAGGTCGGGACCGAGGTGGTCGCGGGAGCCGTCGTCGGCGAGATCGAGTCCACGAAGTCGGTCTCAGAGCTGTTCTCCCCGGTGTCCGGCACGGTGACCGAGGTCAACGACGCCGCCGTGGCAGACCCTGCCGTGGTCAACTCCGACCCCTACGGGGCCGGTTGGCTGTTCAAGGTGGAGGTCACCAGCACCGGCGAACTGCTCGACTCGGCCGCCTATGAGGCGTTGACCGGCGGGCACTGAGCCCGCAGCGCGTCCGGGCTGGAGAGGTCTGCTCGTGTAGCCCTGAGAAAAGCCGGATGGCCCCGGGTGGTCCCGTCAACTGCGGGACCACCCGGGGCCATCCCTTCTCCCGACGATCTAGCGGACGCGGAGCTTGGTCGACTTCGTCGCCTTCGTGTAGGAGCTGGAACCGCTGTAGATGGCTTTGATCTTGCCCTTCTTGGTCAGCTTCTTGGTGCGGATCTTGGCGCTGTAGGTGGAGCCCGTCCGCTTCACGGTCGCCTTTCCGACAGTCTTCTTGCCCACCTTCACCGTCACCTTGCCGGTGGGTGTGACGCCGTTGACGACGGCTACGGTCACGCGCACCACGGCACGCTTGCCACGGACCAGCTTGCCCTTGACCCGCTTGACCCCCGAGACCTTCCCCTTGGCCTTGGTGAGGGTGACGGTCGAGGCGCTCTTGGTGACGGCTGCCTCCAGTCCCGTCCCGGCTGCCGGGGTGAAGGCCAGGGTGATGGAGTGCTTGCCCACGGGCAGTTTCTTTCCGATCACGATGGTGGCCACGCCCGACTGGACCACGGCTGCCCCGAGTGGAGTCGTGCCCGTGTAAGCGGTCACCGTACCCGACGGCACGGCGGCCCCCCCAGAGGTGACGCTGACTCGGAGCCGGACGGTGCCTCCGACGGTCGAGGTCACCGAGGAGGCCGAGAGCTTCGGAGCCCCGGTCGCCCCGATCTTGACGGCCAGGGTCTGGACGGGTGAGACCTCTCCCGCACTGTCAGTGGCACGAGCGCTGAACTGGTACTGACCGGCTGGCAGGGTGACGGCACCCTGGTAGGTCAGCCACGCCCCGCCCACGGAGTACTCGACGGTGGCGATCGGGTGGGTCGTCAGGCCGGGCGTGGCCGCGACCGTCGCGGTGGTGCCGACCTTCAGCCATCCCTTCACCGGAGCGGCGGAGAGCGTGATCGCCACGGCGGGAGCGGGGCTGCGCAGGGCATCGAGAGCAGTCCGCAGGACATTGAGGCTCGCAGAGATCTGGGTCTGCGTGGAGGCGAGGTCGGCCACGACGGCCTCGGCGGACTGGCGGGCGGTCACCACGGCCGCGTAGCTCTCCGCGGTGAACTCTGCAGGCTCGAGCGCCGCTGCCTGACTGATGGCCTCGGTCAGGGCGGTGGCATCTCCGGCGCGGACGGTGACCTCGTAGGAGGCCGTCTTCGTCACCCCGCGGTAGGTGTAGGAGACCCCCACCGTACGTGTCCCCACGGCGCCCGTGTCGACGGTCGGGACCGCCACCAGGCTCGTGACGTCGACTGCCCG
>JAATES010000188.1 GCA_015655615.1 Actinomycetales bacterium | reverse complement strand
GTGCTCGCAACCCCTGGCGCGACACCGTGGAGGTATTGCAGACGCTGGATTCCGCGCGCGCGCAGGTCGGGGTCGTGTACCCGGGGGAGTGAGCTGCGCTCGGCGCGGATGGGCTGGATTCGAGGAGGGCTGTCGCAGTGAGGGCCCCGTCAGCGTGAGGGGGGTGGCTGATCGCCAGATCGGCGCGTCCGCGCCCTGCGGGCCAGGAGCGCCTGCACCAGGGTTGCTGCTGCGGCGAGGAGGATCGCTGGCACGACGTAGTGGCTCCACTGCACACCGTTGACGAAGAGGCTCCGGATCACGGCGATACCCAGGAAGACGACGAGGACACCTCCGAAGTACCCTGCGGACTCCTTGACGTCACTGCGAGCCATGTCAGTACACCTCTCGTCCAAGCTGCCAGTGAACGTCCCGTTCTACCTGCTTGTGGTGGTGCGGTCCCGTCTGGACCGAATCGTCCGAAGCGTTTGGAAGAACGCGGCCGCGATGGTCACGACTATCGCGGGCACGATCCACTTCGTCCACGAGCCTGCGTGGAAGAAGGCGATCCGAATCGCGACTATCGAGGAGAACGTCAGGAACACCGCGACGGTGTTTCGCAGGACTTCTTCGATTTCTTTCCGAGTCATGTAATCCTTTCCGGTCCTTTCTTAGTGGTTCGCGTGCCCGGCGAGGAGGTGCGTGGGCAGGGTGCTGAAAGCGGTCGCAATCCACCGGGATTCCCGTGGTGCCAGGCTAAGCGCGAGTCACTATCCAACGAGCCTGATCATTGCGGTGAAAACTACTGTGGACGTCGGCATCATGTGCTCTTCCTTTGCCGCCGAGTCTCCTGGATGAAGACATATCTGATTCGAACCACAATGGTTCCACCGATCACCAGCAAGGAGGTCCCGAGGGTGTTCTTTGTCCAGCCGGTGGCGATGATGACGGCAACGATGACCGCAGCGGAAAGAGCATAGTTGCGGGGTTCAATCAGTGCGATGCGGAGCGGGGATGTGGTCAGCATTTGCCAGCCTTCCAAGTAGTGATGGCACCGGTTGACATGCTCGACGACTTGGGTCGACGTGTTGCTGCTGATTCCATAGTGAGTCGGTACTGGTACCCCATTCGCGCCTGTCGCCCGGACAGGTCGGGGAGGTCCACAGTGATCCCGGGTGCGATCTGGTCATGTGAGAAGATCGCACACATGAGACTCTAGGCGCCGATAGTGCGATCTGCAAATGCTAAGTCGTCTGCCGGCATATCCGGCATATCCGGCGCAGCGAGGTGCTTGTACTGTTGCGACGGAATACGCGCGACCGATGGTGATGCTCCGCGGGTTCATCGTCGATACGCGAAACTGGCCCCGATCTTTCATCTGTCGCGTGATCGGGTTCATTCGGCCTCGCTCCCGATGCCCGAGCGAGTGTTGAGGATGACGTGACAGCCCCAGACGTCTGGTGTTCCCTCGCAGAGAGTGCCAGACGTGCCGGAGTCGGCCGGTGATGCGGCCACGGCCCTCATCATGTCGGCCTCCCCGGCTACCCTGGGACCATGACTATCACGCCGTCTGGCGCCGCTGCCCGGGTCCAGCGCCAGGCGGGCAGGGAAGACCTGCTACCGAAGGGGAGAGGGCGGTGAGGAACGGCGTGTTCATCTCTTTCGAAGGCGGAGACGGTGCAGGCAAGTCGACCCAGATCGCCTTGCTCGCTAACGTGCTCGCGGAACGAACCGGCCGTGACGTGGTCACGACGCGCGAGCCGGGCGGAACGGCCCTGGGGCGCACGCTGCGGAGCGCCTTGCTGCACGGCGGTGAGGTGTCACCGCGTGCGGAGGCGTTGATCTACGCCGCAGATCGAGCCCACCACGTCGCCACGCTCATCCGGCCCGCATTGGCGCGCGGCGCCATCGTGCTCACCGATCGTTATCTGGACTCCTCAGTCGCCTATCAGGCCGGCGGGCGCGCCTTGCCCGCGTCCGAGGTCGAGCAGCTCTCGTCGTGGGCCACAGAGGGCCTCCTGCCGGATCTCACCCTGTTGCTCGATCTTCCGCCCGAGGTCGCGGCCACCAGGCGTGAGGGTCCTGCGGACCGCATGGAACGGGCGGGCGCCGATTTCCACCAGCGGACTCGTCAAGCATTCTTGGACAGAGCGGCGGCCGATCCTGGGCGCTGGGTCCTCATCGACGCCGGTCAGCCTCTCGCCGTCGTGGCCGAGCACGTCCGTCACGCAGTCGTCGAACGCCTGGCTGACTCGATGGCGGCGGGTCAGGAGCCGTCGGTGTCGGGTCGGGTGGGTCGTCCGTGACGTCGCTCAGTGGGGACCAGGCCCGGACGGCCGCCGACCAGCCCTGGGGCTCGCCGGCTGCGGAGGCCGACGCGACCCCGGCAGTCTGGTCCGATCTGGTCGGTCAGGAGCTGGTTGTGGAGACGCTGCGCGCCGCTGTGCGGAGTGCGGCGGCCATGACCCATTCCTGGCTGATCACCGGTCCGCCGGGTTCGGGCCGGTCGAATGCGGCACGGGCTTTCGCAGCCGCACTGGAATGCCCGCGCGGCGGCTGCGGGCACTGCCATACCTGCCGGGCGGTCGCTGCGGGCACCTACCCGGATGTCACGGTGCTCGC
>JAATES010000180.1 GCA_015655615.1 Actinomycetales bacterium | reverse complement strand
GACGGTAGCAGGTACCCCATGAACAGGCCGAAGGCCGCGAAGACGATCGAGCCCGCCCAGGCGATCAGCGGGCACAGGACCCAGGCGTACCAGGGCATCTGCGCCTGGAAGAAGGTGCCCACCGCCATGGTGATGACCACGGACACGGCCCCCAGCGCCATCGTGGCCGCGAGCTTGGTGGCGATGTAGGACCAGGTGCGTAGCGGGGTGAGCCGCAGCTGCCTCGTCCAGCCCTGGGCCCGCTCCACCGAGACGGTCGCACCGCCGGACGTGGCGGTGAGCATGGCCCCGTACAGCGCCATCGACACCAGGATCCACGCCGTGACGTTGGCGTGGCCGCTCCCGGCGTCCTCGGTCCGGTAGGACGACTGCGCGCCGAAGATGATGAAGAACATGGGCGGCATGACGAAGGAGAAGATCAGGGTGCGGCGGTTGCGGAAGAACCGGCGCAGCTCCAGGCGCAGGTAGGTCTCGGAGAAGCCCGGTCCGCGCGAGGCGGTGCGGGCCGAAGCGGTCTGCGGGGCGCTGGGAGCCGTGGCCGGTGAGAGGTAGTTCATCGCCGTGCTCCTTCGGTGCTGTCGTGGGCCGTGCTGCCGGTCGTGAGGGCGAGGAACGCGTCCTCGAGGTTCTCCGCGGCGATCTCGAGGTCGCGCGCCGCGGTGCTGGTCAGCAGGTACCGGGCGACGACGTCGGAGTCCGAGGCGCGCACGATGAGCCGCGCCCCGCGCTCCTCCACCGTATCCACGCCGGGGATCGCCCGGACCGTCGCGGCGACTTCGTCACGCTCGGGCGGGTCGTCGACGCGGGCGCTGACGGTACGCCCCGACGCCAGGTTCTTGATCTCGGCGGCGCTGCCGTCCGCGACGATCCGGCCCTGGCTGACCAGGACGATGCGGTCGGCGTAGGCGTCCGCCTCCTCCAGGTAGTGGGTGGCGAAGACGATGGTGCGCCCGTGGGCGGCGTCCTCGCGGATGGCGGACCAGAACTCGCGGCGGCCCTCGACGTCCATGCCGGTCGTCGGCTCGTCGAGAAGCAAAAGGTCGGGCTCCGAGACGAGGGCCATGGCGAAGCGCAGCCGCTGCTGCTGACCGCCGGAGCATTTGGCCACCGTGCGGCCGGCGATGTCGGCGATTCCCGCGCGCTCGAGGTAGGGCGTCGCCGAGGTCGAGGTGCCGAACAGCGCTGCGGTGAGCTCCACCGTCTCGGCGACGGTGATGTCCCGCAGCAGACCGCCGGTCTGCATGACGGCGGCGACCTGGCCGGCGCCGATCGCCTCGACGGGCGTCTTGCCGAAGATCCGCACGCACCCGGCGGTCGGGTCGCTGAGCCCGAGGACCATGTCGATGGTCGTCGTCTTGCCGGCTCCGTTGGGGCCGAGGAAGGCGACGACCTCGCCGGGGCGGATCGTCAGGTCGATGCCGCGCACGGCGTGGACCGTGCCCGCACCGCTGGAGAAGCTCTTGTGCAGGCCGCGCAGCTCGAGCGCAGCCGGAGGTGGTGTCGTGGTCATGGGACCATCACACAGCGCGGCGGCCGATCACGGCAGACCTTCCCGTCACCACCTGCCCATGACAGATGTCACCTGAACGCCCGACCTCTCCGGCGTTCGCGACACTGCTCACGCGCGCAGGATAGTTCGGGACCTCCGGGAGGTCAGGCGCCGATGAGCCGAGCAGCGAGGTACGGCACGACCTGGTCCAGCGCCACGCGTTCCTGCGCCATCGAGTCACGATGCCGGATCGTCACCGCCTGGTCGTCGAGCGTGTCGAAGTCGACGGTGAGGCAGAACGGGGTTCCCACCTCGTCCTGGCGCCGGTACCGGCGCCAGATCGCTCCCGCGTCGTCGAAGTCGACGTTCCACTGCTTGCGCAGCTCGGCGGCGAGGTCACGTGCCTTGGGGCTCAGGTCTGCATGACGGCTCAGTGGCAGCACTGCGGCCTTCACGGGTGACAGCCTCGGGTCAAGCTTCAACACGGTGCGCGTGTCGACTCCACCCTTGGCGTTCGGCGCCTCGTCCTCGGTAAAGGCGTCCACGAGGAACGCCATCAACGACCGCGTCAGGCCCGCAGCGGGCTCGATGACGTAGGGCACCCAGCGCTCGTTCTTCGCCTGGTCGAAGTAGGACAGGTCCTTGCCCGAGTGCTCCGAGTGCGTCTTGAGGTCGAAGTCCGTGCGGTTGGCGATGCCCTCGAGCTCGCCCCACTGACTGCCCTGGAATCCGAAACGGTACTCGATGTCGACCGTGCGCTTGGAATAGTGGGACAGCTTTTCCTTCGGGTGCTCGTAGTGCCGGAGGTTCTCACGCGCGATGCCGAGACCGGTGTACCAGTCGGTACGCAGGTCGATCCAGTACTGATGCCATTCCTCGTCCGTGCCGGGCTCGACGAAGAACTCCATCTCCATCTGCTCGAACTCCCGGGTGCGGAAGATGAAGTTACCCGGGGTGATCTCGTTCCGGAACGACTTACCGATCTGGCCGATGCCGAAAGGTGGCTTGCGCCGGGCCGACTGGTACACGTTCTTGAAGTTGACGAAGATTCCCTGCGCGGTCTCGGGCCGCAGGTAGTGCAGGCCGGACTCGTCGTCGACCGCACCGAGGTAGGTCTT
>JAATES010000130.1 GCA_015655615.1 Actinomycetales bacterium | reverse complement strand
AGACGGTGTCCGGTGCCGCGTGCGCGCCGTCGAGCACGGTCGTGCACGATTGCGTGGCGCGCATGCCGATGACGTCCCAGTCATCGCGTACGGTGACGCCGGGGTCGTCACGGCGCACCACGGCGTGCACCAGCAGCGGATTCTCCGGGTCGGTGTCGTCGCGGCCGAAGGTCGCCAGGCGCGTCCACACCGGAGAGAGCGTCGTGAAGATCTTGGTCCCGGTAAAGGCATAGCCTCCGTCCGATCCCGGCACCGCCCGGGTGCGGGAGTCGAACATGACCAGGTCGTTGCCGCCTTCGGAGTTGCCGAAGGCGAAGACCTCACTGGCGGCGGCCTCGTCGAGGATGAAGCCCATCGCGTCATCGCCACGTGCTTGCAGCGCGGCTGCGACGCCGGTGACCACCAGGTGCATGTTGACGGCCAGCGCTGTCGAGCCGGACGCCTTTGCGAGGTCGACTTGCGCCCGGGCCACCTGCTCGAGGGTCAGCCCTAGTCCGCCCCGCGACTGCGGGACGAACGCCTTCAGATAGCCCAGCTCGCGCAGCTCGGCCCAGTCGTCGTGGGGGAAGGTGGATTCCCGGTCATGACCGGAAGCACGGGCATTGATGCGGGCGAGGACGTCCTCGGGAAGAGATAAGGTTGCGGAATCAGTCATACTCCGACACTACGTCGACTGGTTCTGCGTTCCGACTCGGGTATCGGATCGCGGGCCGGTGTTCGCTGACAGCGACACCATGCGGTCTGATTGAATACATCCATGCCGATCTACGCAGTCACCTACGCCTATGACGACCGTGCCGCACTCCGCGACGAGGTCCGACCGCGCCACCGCGCGTTCCTCTCAGGGCTCCATGCCGCGGGCGTGCTGCTCGCCTCGGGGCCGGTCAGCGGGGACGGTGCCAGCGGCGCGTTGCTGCTGTTGCGGGCGGAGTCGCCGGAGGCGGCACTGCGAATCCTCGACAATGATCCCTTCCAGGAGGCCGAGGTGATCGCCGAGCGCACCGCCGTCGAGTGGACCGTCGTGTTCGGGCCCTGGAAGGACTGAGCGGCTAGCGTTCCGTGCGGAACCTGGCCGTCACCACACGTGGTGTCGGCCTGCTCAGTGCCGGCTTCGTCAGTGCTGGCGCCGTCAGTGCCGGCCGCCTAGGTGCAGAGCGGCGTCGATCTCCTTGCGGGTGGGAGAGGTTGCCGCGCCGCGGCGCGTCACCGCGACTCCCGCCGCCACGGCGGCGCGGCGGACCGCCGACACCGGATCGTTCCCGGCGGCCAGCTCTGCGCAGAGCACCCCGCAGTGGGCGTCCCCCGCACCGTTGGTGTCGACAGCCGCCACGACCAGTGCCGGCACCTCGGTGAGCGCGAGCTCCCCGCCGGCTGCCTCCCAGACGGCGACGACCGAGCTGCGGGCTCCGTTGCGCAGGATCACGGTGGCATGCAAGGCGCGTGCCAGTGCAGCCGCTGTCGGCTCCACTCCCAAGAGCTCCCCCACGATGCCTGCCTCCCGGGCGTTGCTGCTCCAGACGGTGGCACGCGCGGCCACGGCACGCAGCACCTCCGACCGGACCTGCCCGATCACGGGCGAGGGGTCGACCACCACCCCGACGGCAGGCGGCAGTTCCGGAAGCCACTCGAGCAGCGCCGCACGATTGGCGGGATGCAGCAGGGAGTACCCGCTGACGTAGACCACATCGCCCGGGAGTGGTGCGCCGGCGCGATAGTCGTCGGCGCTGACCCGGCCTTCGGCTCCGAGCGTCGATATGAAGGTGCGCTCAGCGGAGTCGTCGACGAGCGCCACGCTGAATCCGGTGTCGACCTCGGCATTGACCGGAGACAGCACGGCAATGCCCTCCCGGGCCATCGCCGTGCGGACCAGGTCGCCGAAGGTGCCCCGACCGTGTCCGCCGACGTAGACCACGGAGGCGTCGTCGCGGGCCGCAGCAGCCATGACGTTGAAACCTCCCCCTGCGGCGAACTCATAGTGGCGCGCGAAGGTGTCGCCTCCCGGTTCCGGTATGGCATCGATCTCCATCACCAGGTCGACCACCGCCTGACCGGTGTGGATCACTCGCCCGCGCGTCATCGGGTTCCCTCGTCGCCGCGGTCGAGGCCTGCCGCGCTGCGGGAACCACCCAGCACGGCGTAGACCACGGCTGCGATCACACCTGTGACGACCCAGGCGAGCCCGTTGGTCCCGAGCCAGGTGCTGTGCAACGGGCCGGTGTACCACGGCTCGGTTCCCGGCTGGATCTGCATGAACAAGACACCCACGACGATCGCCGCCAGCCAGGAGGAGAAGGCGTTCCAGCGGATGCCGCCGCGGTACCAGTAGGGCGATCCGCGACGCAGGTCGAGCAGGGCCACGGGGTCGTAGGTGGTGCGCCCGATCATGTCGACCACGAAGACTCCGACCCAGGCGATGATGGGCACTGCGAGCAGGGAGATGAAGGTGATGAACGGTCCGTAGAAGCCGTCGGAGATCAGCAGGAAGCACAGTGAGGCGGTGGTCGTGACGACGACGTCGACGAAGACCGCGTACACCCGCCTGATCCGGATGCCCAGCGTGAGGGTGGTCAGGCCCGCTGAGTAGACCGACAAGTGGTTGGACAGCAGCAGTCCGACGAACGAGACGATCAGGTAGACGATCGCGACGCCGGCTGGCAGGGTGTCCCGGATGGCGTCCATGGGGTTCGCCGCGCCGAGCAGGTTGGAGTCGGAGGCCCCGAGCAGGGAGCCCATGGAGATCATGATGATGAGCGGGATGCCTGCACCGGCTGCCGCGGAGGCGACCAGGGCCCCGGCTTTGACGGCGGGCGACTGGTAACGGGCCATGTCGGCCCCGGAGTTCGCCCAGCCGATCCCGGTGCCGGCGGCGATGGTCCCGATGCCGGTCAGGACGAGCGCGAGGCTGCCCGAGGGCACCTGGGCCACGTGGGACCAGTCGACATGGGCGATCAGGAAGACGATGACGATGAGGTTGATGGCCCCGAAGATCCAGGTGGCCCACTTCTGGACCACGAGGATGACGGCGTGCCCCATCCCGGACACGGACACGGTGAACCCGACGAACAGGGCGACGCCGAGGATGGTCAGCAGCGGAACGTTCTTGGCGACGGAGTCGGTATGGAAGGCCAGCGAGCAGGTCGTCACAAAGGCCAGCGCCGCGGTGGACGTGTTGACGGTCTCCCACCCGAGCAGGGAGCAGAGCGCCACGGCCGTGGGGCCGATGTTCCCGCGGACGCCGAAGGTGGCCCGCGAGAGGGTCAGGCTTGGCGCGCCGCCCCGGCGCCCCGCGATGGAGATGACGCCGACGAGTGCGAACGAGCCGACGGACCCGATCACTGCGACGATGATCGCCTGCCAGATGGACAACCCGCTCGCCACGAGCGCGACGCCGAGGGGAAGCCCGAGCACCGAGATGTTGGCGGCGAACCAGACCCAGAACAATTGCAGTGGATTGCCCGTGCGCTCGGCGGCGGGGACCGGTTCGATGCCGCGTTGTTCGACCAGGCCATGCTCGTCCGGGGCGATGATGGCGGACTCAGATGTGGTCATGCTGCTCTCCATTGAGGTGGGATGGTTCATGCAGTTCGCGTGCGGATCTCCAGCAGACGCCGCGCGAGCGATGCCAGGTCGAGGTTGTTGACGAACTCCACGGTGGTGCGCGCCGATGCGGGAAAGGCCCCGGCGCCGTGGCAGGCACCGAGAACTGCCCCCGCCATGGCTGCGATGGTGTCGGTGTCGCCGCCGAGCGAAGCCGCCACACCGAGGCCTTCGAAGGGCTCATCGGCATAGCGGTCGGCGATCAGCAAGGCACTGACGACGGACTCCTGGGACTGCACGGAAGATCCGACGACCTCGTAGAGGTAGTCGGCGAAGTGCTCGGCATCGAGCGTCCGAGCGTGCGGGCGGAGCGCGACGAGACGAGCGGGGATGGAGGCGCCGGCGACCCAGTGCCCCCGGCTCTCGCCCTCGCGGGCGGCCTCGACCGCCGCGTCGAGCGCGGAGGCGACGTCCCCCCCGGAGACGCCGGTGCTCACGGCGGCGGCGATCGCCGCCGCCCCGGAGATGCCGAGGCCCGTGTGGTGCGTCACACGGCTCGCCTCGACGACGGCCGCAAGCAGGGCAGGTCCGGGCCGGAACGCGACTCCGACGGGTGCGATCCGCATGGCGGCACCATTGGTGGTGCCGTAACGGCCCGCTTCGGTGATGGAGGTGCCGGACTGCAATGCGCTCAGGGCGGCCTTGGTCGAGGGTCCGAGCAGGTCGAGCGAGCCACGGTCGATCATGGACTGCTCCCACGCCAGCAGGGCGGCCGCGAACGGCTCGGGCTCCACGTGCCCGCCTCCGGCCAGCAGCAGCTGGCCGAGGAGGACGGCCTGCTCGGTGTCGTCGGTCACCGAGCAGGCGCGCATATTCGGTGCGATCGGCTGGTCGGCGTCGGCGTCGATGAAGTCTGTGATCTGCCCATAGCGCAGCCGGATCGTCTCTCGTGACAACGACTGGGTGGGCATACCCAGGGCGTCGCCGATGGCGACCCCGATCAAGGCACCATAGGCGCGGTCCGTGGTGATGGCGGACAGGTCGGCAGAGGTGACGGCACTCATGAAGGCTCTCCGAAGGTGAGGCTGAGGGTGAAGCGGTCGGGGTCGAGCAGTGACACCACGTGTTCGACGAACCGTCCGTCGGAGCTGAAGGAGGTACGGATGCTGCGCAGGAACGACGTGCCTTCTGCCCGCTCCAGGATCCCCGCCTCGCGGGCGTCGAGGGCGTGAACGTCAACGCGCTGTGAGCCTTGTACGGCGACGAGTCCTTCCGCCGCGAGGGAGGCCCACAGCGAGTCGTCCTTGAGGCCGGTGGCGGGCAAGTCACGGAGAGTCCCCGTCGCCGGCACCCACGCACACTCGAAGGAGACGATCAGGCGGGTGGCATCGGCGCGGTGCACGCTCCGCAGCCGTCGCACAGCGATTCCTTCGCTGGCCGGCACTGTGTCGGGCAGCTGGATGGTCTCGCTCCGTGGGCTGGGGCTGATGTCGAGGACGCTCGTGGTGATGTCGAGGCCCGCGTCGGCCAGGGCATGCGCACAGCCGAGCCGCTGGTCCAGTGCGT
>JAATES010000343.1 GCA_015655615.1 Actinomycetales bacterium | reverse complement strand
GACTAGACCGTATTGACCCACACCACCCGAACCAAGGCACCACCAAAGAATCTCGCCCACCGAGACAACAAGCGACCTATCCCTTCTGACGCGCTGGAGTTGTACCTACTAGTATGTATAGACTGTCGACATGGACTCCAGGCAGCGGCTGGTCGAGACGATGAGCGAACTCCTCTGGGATCGCGGTTACGCAGATACCAGCCCGCGTGACGTGCGGGAGCTGTCCGGTGTGGGCCAGGGAAGCATGTATCACCATTTCCCCACCAAGCGTGACCTGGCTCTTGCCGCCCTGGAGCGCAACATCGCCGACCTCATGCCGGCGGCGGCCGAGCTCGACGGTCACGGAAGCCCGATGTCCCGGATCGAGGCCTACCTGACACGCCCTCGCAATGCCTTGAAGGGATGCAAAGTCGGCCGGATGACCCAAGACCCTCAGGTCCGGGAGGACCCGCGCCTGCTGTCACCTGTGACGGAGGCCTTCTCCCAGTTACACATCAGGTGGAAGAAGGTGCTAGAAGAGGCGATCGCGGTAGGCGAATTGCGGGATGACCTCGACCCGGCACGCCTCGCACACACCCTGATGTCGGTTCTGCAAGGCGGCTATGTCCTCGCCATCGCGCGACAGGATCAGACCTCCTTCGACGACGCCTGCGCCGGAGCCATCGACTTGCTCCGCGCAGCGGCTCCATCCCCCTCGAGGGGCGCCCACCACAGAAAGAAGTGACGAGCATGACCGTACGCATTGGCATCAACGGATTCGGGCGGATCGGACGCAGCTACCTGCGCGCAGCCCTGGCGAGTGACGCAGACGTCGAAGTTGTCGCCGTCAACGACCTGGCCGACGCAGCCACCCTGGCATCTCTGCTCGAGTGGGACTCCATCGCGGGCCACCTCGATGGCGTCTCCGCGTCGGATGACGCCATCATCCTCAACGACAAGCGCCTCACTGTCTTCTCTCAGTCCGACCCGGCCTCCATCCCCTGGGGAGAGGTGGGAGCCGATATCGTCATCGAATCCACCGGCCGCTACACAGACGGCACCGCAGCAGCTGCGCACCTGCGAGGCGGCGCGAGGAAAGTCATCATCTCGGCACCGGCGAAGGGAGACGTTCCCACCTTCGTGCTCGGGGTCAACGATGACGAACTCGACCCGGAACGCTACGACGTCTTCTCCAATGGCTCATGCACGACGAACTCGCTGGCACCGTTAGCGAAGGTCCTCCATGACTCCTTCGGCATCGAGTCCGGCCTCATGACGACAATCCACGCCTACACCGGCGACCAGCGACTGCATGATGCCCCGCACTCCGACTTGCGTCGAGCGCGCGCAGCCGCACTGTCCACCATCCCGACGTCATCTGGCGCGGCGAGCACCATCGGCAAGATCATCCCCGAGCTCGACGGCCTGCTGACCGGTGCATCACTGCGTGTCCCGGTCCCGGTGGGCTCGATCACCGATTTCACGGTCGCACTCCGAAAGAGCGCCACCATCGACGAGGTCAACTCGGCGTTTCGCGCGGCCGCCGCCTCGCAACCGCTGGAGCACTATCTGCAGTATTCCGAGGCTCCCCTGGTCTCAGCGGACATCGTGGGCAACCCGTACTCATCGATCTTCGACGCACCGCTGACAGAGTCGATCGGCAACCAGGTGAAAGTGCTCGCCTGGTATGACAACGAATGGGGATTCTCCCACCGCCTTGTCGAGTTCTCGGCGCGAATCGGGGCTGCCATCCGCTAGTGCCGTGAGGATAGATGCCGATGTGCTTCTTGGTGTTCATCACCGAGATCAGTCCCCTGCCCCGGTAGAGCAATGACGGCATTCCGTAGCTAAGTCCCTCCTAGGCCTCAGGAACCATGCGCCGTACCTCGGAATAGATCTCCGAGATCCGGAACCGGGTCGCCACTGGCAGGCCCAAAAGATAGCGCGCAATTTCGTCAGACACATCAGAAGTCTGGCATGGCGGAGACCCTCGAGCCTCGATGCTCGCGTCGGCGCGAGTCCCTCCGGAGGCACAAGGCAGCGAGCGCCGCCGCGGCAACCGAGGCAACAAGAATTCCCGCCTTGGCCGCGGACTCGTGATCCGTACCAAGGAAGGCCAGATGCGCGATGAGCAACGAGACAGTGAAGCCCATACCTCCCAGGATTCCCACGGGTACGAGGTCGCGGAGGGCGAGTCCACCCGGGATACGAAGCCCCGTGATGCGGGTCACCAGCGCTGTCGTTCCCAGTATTCCGATGAACTTGCCGACCACGAGTGCACCGGCGACCGCGATCGCGACCGGCTGCACCACCAGCGGAGTCTGCCCCGCTCCGTCAGTGAAGTCGACGCCTGCGGCAAAAAAGGCGAACACCGGCAGTGCGACGACGCTGGACAACGGCCCCACCACGACACCGAATCGGTGTGCTCGAGCAATCTGCTCGGAATGGATGGCCCGGGCCGGCACGACCATGCCGAGAAGCACGCCGGCCACCGTGGCGTGGACCCCTGAGGCATGCACGAGCGCCCAGGCGAGCACCGCAAGTACTACCAAGATGGTCACGACAACGGGACCTACGCGTCGTACTCGCATCAGGGATCCGAATACCGCCACGATGACCAAGGAGCCGAGCAATGGCCACCAGGCTATGGCCGCCGTGTAGAACACAGCGATGACCACGATCGCAAGGAGGTCGTCAACCACGGCCAGCGCGAGCAGAAATGTCCGCAGGGCCAGCGGAAGGCCGCGACCGAAGGCCGCGAAAACGGCGAGCGCGAACGCGATGTCCGTCGCCGTCGGAACAGCCCATCCCGAGGTGGTGCCCGGCTCGCTCCACGCAGTGACGATCACTAGGTAGACGATTGCCGGCACCGCCATGCCGCCGACCGCCGCGAGAATGGGAACGGCTGCCTCCCTGGCATGGCGCAGGCTGCCCGTCACAAACTCCTGGGTGAGTTCCATCCCCGCGACGAAGAAGAACACGGCCAACAGCGCATCCGTCGCCCATGTGGCCACCGTGAGGTCAAG
>JAATES010000330.1 GCA_015655615.1 Actinomycetales bacterium | reverse complement strand
ATGGCTGCCGATCCGGTGGTGGCCGCGGCGTTGCAGGTGGATGCCGGTGTGGGCGATGAGCGCGAGGTCGCCCGCAACAAGCCGCTGACCAGGCCTCGTCCCGGGCATGCGGACCTCGTCGGAATGCGCAAGTACGGCTTCGATGATGCCCGTCCCGTGCTGGAACGTGCCTCCGCGCGTGAAACCGCCACCCGGGTGGCGCTCGGCGCCATCGCCGCCGCGTTCCTCAAGCAGGCCGCGGGCATCGAACTGGTGTCCCACGTGCTGGAGATCGGAGGCATTCGGGTGCCCGACGACGCACTGTTGCCCGAGCCCGCCGATGTCGCCCAGCTCGACGGCGACCCTGCCCGGTGCTTCGACGCGGCCACATCCGAGCAGATGGTGACCGAGATCGATCAGGCCCGCAAGGACGGCGACACCCTGGGTGGGGTCGTGGAGGTCCTGGCCTACGGAGTCCCGTCGGGCATCGGCACCTACGCCCACTGGGATCGCCGGCTCGACGCGAAGCTGGCGGCCGCGGTCATGGGCATCCAGGCTGTCAAGGGCGTCGAGATCGGCGACGGCTTCCGGACAGCCGCCAGACGGGGCTCGCAGGCGCATGACGAGATCGTGCGAGGCGCGGACCGCCGGATCGGACGTCTCAGCAACCGCGCCGGGGGCATTGAGGGCGGAATGTCCAACGGTGAGGTGATCCGGGTCCGCGGGGCGATGAAGCCGATCTCGACGGTGCCCCACGCCTTGCGGACGGTCGACGTGAGAACGGGTGAGGCCGCCCGGGCGCAGCATCAGCGATCGGACGTCTGCGCGGTGCAGCCTGCCGCCGTGGTGGCCGAGGCGATGGTGGCACTGACCCTGGCGGACGCCTTGCTGGAGAAGTTCGGCGGTGACTCGGTGACGGAGGTTCGCCGGAACCTCGACGGCTATCTGGCGGCGATTCCCGAGCTGCAGCGCTGACCATGACGAATGCCCGACCGGCGCATACCGGACCGCGCGTGGTGCTCGTGGGCCCCCCCGGTTCCGGCAAGTCGACTGTGGCACGTCGGCTGGCGGTGCTGCTGGGGGTGGCCGCGGCTGACCTCGATGCGCTGATCGAAGACCAGCAAGGCCGCAGTGTGCCTGAGATCTTTGCGGCGGAAGGTGAGCCGGTCTTCCGCGCCTGGGAGTCCGCTGCCCTGGAGGCGGCTCTCGTCATGCCGGGGGTCGTCCTCTCGCTCGGCGGCGGGACCCCGCTGGCTCCCCGGAATCAGCGGCTGCTCAGCCACTACGCGGAAGCCGCAGGAGTGGTCGTCTTCCTCGATGTCGCCGCAGACGTCGCGGCGGCACGGCTCGGAGACCACCACGGGCGGCCGCTTCTTGCCGGTGACACCCGGGAGCGCTTCGAGGAGCTGATGACGGTCAGGCGTCCGGCCTACGAGTCGGTCTCCAGCCTCTCGGTGGACACCAGCGATCGTCGACCAGATTCCGTGGCCCACCTGATCGCCCGGCACCTGTCCCGCCGATCGCAGGGCGAGTCGACCAGTAAGGCAGTATTGACCCGAGAGCGCAGGGAACAGTGAGCCAGAACGAGAGGGCTGTGACCGAGCCGACCCGCATCACCGTCACTGCGGAGCGAACCTACGACGTGGTGGTGGGGCGCCATCTGCTCGGTGAGCTCCCCGGAATCCTCGGTGTCAAGGTCGCCAAGGTCCTGATCATTCACCCGGAGTCCTTAGAGGCCACCGCACAGACGGTACGGGAGGACCTTCTGGCGCAGGGTTACGAGGCACTGCTCGCCGTGGTGCCCGATGCCGAGGCCTCGAAGACCGCTCAGGTGCTGGAATTCTGCTGGCAGATACTCGGTCAGGCCGATTTCACCCGATCGGATGCCATCGTCTCGATCGGCGGGGGAGCGACCACGGACCTGGCCGGGCTGGTGGCTGCCACCTGGTTGCGTGGCATCGCGGTCGTGCATCTTCCCACCACCTTGCTCGCGATGGTCGATGCCGCGGTGGGCGGCAAAGCGGCCATCAACACGGCCGAGGGCAAGAACCTCGTCGGTGCCTTCTATTCGCCCGTCGCTGTGCTGTGCGACCTGGTGGCACTGGAGACATTGCCTAAGTGGGATCTGATCGCGGGGCTCGGCGAGGTGATCAAGACGGGCTTCATCGCCGACCCGGTGATCCTGGACCTGATCCAGGCGCACGCCTCGGAATTCGCCGACTGGCCTGCGGCCTCCGATGAGCTGTGGACGGCGCTGCGGGAACTGATTGAGCGGTCGATCCGGGTCAAGGCACGAGTGGTGTCCGAAGACCTTCGTGAGGCCTCACTGCGCGAGATCCTCAATTACGGTCACACGTTTGCCCACGCCATCGAGCAGGTGGAGCGATACCAGTGGCGTCATGGAGCCGCGGTGTCAGTGGGCATGGTCTATGCGGCGGAACTCGCTCGGCTGGCAGGACGGCTCAGCGACGAGGCGGTTGACCGTCACCGAGAGATCTTGTCCTCGGTGGGGCTACCCACCACGTACCGCGGTGATCGATGGGAGAAGCTGCTGGCGGCGATGCACCGGGACAAGAAGGCTCGCGGGGCGATCCTCCGCTTTGTCGTCCTTGATGCCGTGGCCGCACCGGGACGGCTCGAAGGACCCGACCCGACGCTGCTGGCCGCAGCCTATGCCGAGGTCTCCCGTGAACCTCCAGGTCGGTAGGATTGCTGCATGACTGCTGTGCTGGTCCTCAACGGACCCAACCTCGGGCGGCTCGGCGTCCGAGAGCCCGACGTATACGGTGCGCTGTCGCTGGACGACCTCCGGTCAGCGGTCGCCGGGTGGGCAGGGGCCCTGGCGATCGAGGCAGAGGTGCGGCAGACCGACGACGAGTCCGAGCTGGTGCATTGGCTCCATGAGGCCGTCGACTCCCGCCGCGACGTGGTGCTCAACCCGGCCGCCTTCACCCATTACTCCTACGCGTTGCGCGATGCCGCCGCGATGGTCACCAAAGGGGGACTGCGTCTCGTCGAGGTGCACATCTCGAATCCCTATGCACGCGAGGAGTTCCGGCACGTGTCGGTCATCGGTGCGGTGGCCACCGGTACCATCGCGGGATTCGGATTCGATTCCTACCGGCTGGCCCTCAGTGCCCTGGCCGGCAGTTGACACATTCCGGTTCAGCCCCGCCGACTGACGGAATCGGGGACCGGCCATCATCGCGGTGCGCCGGCACGGTAGACTGAGTCGCTGACCTACGAGCCTTGACAAGTCGACACCCACGTATTCCCGTCCGCGGACGCGGACGTACTGGCGGCCTTCGATGCTCGAGCCACCACCGACCGCGTCACGAAAGGCACCTCCGTGGCCACCACCAACGACATCAAGAACGGCACCGTCCTCAAGATCGACGGTCAGTTGTGGACCATCGT
>JAATES010000017.1 GCA_015655615.1 Actinomycetales bacterium | reverse complement strand
GGTCTGAGCCCGCGGTTGCGGCCTGTGCAACTGCACACCGAGTGCGTGGGCACGGTCGCGGTGCCCTCCCGCTGCCACCCCTGGCTTCACCTGCGGGTCAGCCGGGGCGGGTCGCGCTTTGGTTGGGCACCGGGTGTGCACCGAGCGCGAGCCGTTGGACCTGATCGCCGTGCGCCGGCTCGGGCTGGAGGCGAGCCGGTCCGCGGGTGGTGTCGTCACGCCTCTCGTCGGCGGGGCGGCCGCGCGTTCCGACAGGAGTCCGTTGGCTCGGCTGTGGGGTTGTCCCACGGGCTGTGAGACGACGGGTGTGCCGAGACCGAGGGGGAGGTCCGGCGCGTGCGGACATTGCGGGGTTCGGCGTACGACTCACGGTCGCCCTGCGAACGCGGCCAGTGGGGCCGCCGCACGAGGGACCGACGCCATGTCGAGCACCACCATCCGCGGGCTGAACCGCGACGAGTGGCTGACCCGGGACGAGATCGCCGGGTTGATGGGTCGCACGGAGGACACCGTGCGCCGGCTGCAGCGGGACAACGCGCTGCGGACCCGATCGGGTGAGAACGGCAAGGTGCTGCTGCAGCTCGGCGACCTCATCGATCTCGGCAAGATCTCCTAGTCGGTCCTCGACCCGCAGGTCAGCCCGCGGGACGTCGCTGACGCCGTCGCGGTGCGGCGGGGGCTGCAGGACGTGCGCGAGGAGCGGCGCGAGCTCGCCGGGCGTCTCGCCGGCTACGAGGAGCGGGTGTCCGAGCTGCTCGCGCACATCGCGACGCTCAACACCCTGGTCTCCGTCCTGAGGCCGCAGCAGGCGGCGGAGGCGCCGGCGTGAGCGCGTCGCTGCGCCTGGTGAAGAGCGCCGCGGGCGCTGCGTCCGGGACGTCGCCGACGTCGCCGTTGTTCGCACTGGTCGCACGTGAGCCGGTTCGCGTGAGCGAGGAGGACGCCGACCTCGTCGCGCTGGCGAACGCCGGCGATCAGGTGCTCGACCTGGATGCGGACGTCTCGCGGGCGACGGCGGCGCAGCTGGCCCCGGACTGGTTCATCGAGTACGAGGGGACGCACGCCCGCACGGATGGGGAACGAGCCGAGAGCCTGATCTCGTACACGCGCCGCTACGTGCTTCCCCCCTGATCGAGACCGCCCTCGCCGCTCCCGGCGGCAGGCGCACGGTGGAGGACCTCACCTTCGCGCAGGCCCAGGCGCTCGCGCTGACGCTGGCGGGCAAGCGCGAGCTGCCGGCCGCGACCGTCGCGGGGGACGTCCGACCCGCGAGGTACTCGGCGTCGGCATGTCACCGTGTCCTCGGTGGCGGAGCACGCCCAGCGCATGAAGCGGGTGCGTGGCGGCCGAGACGAGCGGTTCGTGCCGTTGCAGGACGCGAGGCGGGCGCTCGGCCTGACCCGCTATCAGATGTCCGACCTGACCGGGCTCGGATGGCTGGCGGCTGCGACGGTCAACCGTCGTCAGCATGTCGGTATGACCTCGCTTCTCGAGTACGCCGGCAGCAGAGGTCTGTCCGAGACCGTGGTGCGCGAACTCGGCCGACCGGCGGTCGCGGCGTGACATGGCATGTGGCGTGAAGGCCGGCGGGATGCGCACGCCCAGACATCCCGCTAGCCGGCGAGAGCGCGCATGAACCCGGCCAAGACGGGGGACCTGCTCCGTCCCTCGATCGCCAGTGCCGATGTGCAGTCCCGACGCAGATGTAAGACGTCATCGAGACAACCGAAGCCGGCTTCTGCTCGATACGTTGTCTGTGTGATCGGTGATCTCATACCCAGCGACCTCGTACGCGCTCTGCGATACGTCGGGATGCTGGACAATGGCGGGTCGGGAGTCGCGGATGCGCACCTGGACGCTTGGCTCGCACGGACACCTCCCGGCGAGATCCCGATTCTGGGTGCGGTGCGCGCCGTGCTCCCGGGCATGATCGAGCGCGGCGCGGGCACGCTGCTTCACGATGGGCATCGGTTCGGTCGAGCCCATGCCGATGCTCGCCACGCTCAACCCGCCGCAGGCCGCCCTGCGGAACTGGGCCAAGAACCTGCACAACACGCTGGGCAGTCAGGGCGTCCAGGCCGCGTCGCTGATCGTCGGGCTCGGCATCACGACCGAGACCCCCACGTACCCGCACATGCACCTCGACGACGTCGCCGCGTTCCACTGGAAGCTGCACACCGAGCGCGAGCTCGCCGAGCACGTCCTCACCTCCGCCTGACCGGTCGCGGCGAGCGGCCGCAGCCGTGCCGTCATGCCCCGGTGAACGTCTGGGGGTCGGCACCGATCCGGGCACCCCGGTCGAGCGCGTCGACCACGGCCATCTCGGAGTCGGTCAGCGCGAAGCGGAACACGTCGAGGTTGGCGGCCATCCGATCGCGCGACACGGTCTTGGGCAGCACCACGTGCCCCTGCTGGATGTGCCACCTCAGGATCACCTGCGGCACGGTGACCCCGTGCGCCGCCGCGATCGGCGCGAGCGTGGGGTGCTCGACGAGCCCCCCACGGGCCAGCGGGCTGTAGGCCTGCACGACGATCCCGCGGTCGGCGCACAGCGCCCGCAGCCCGCGCTCCTGGTTCTCGGGGTGGACCTCGACCTGGTTCACCGCGGGTCGCGGGCCGCCGTGCTGCTCGAGGGCGTCCAGGTGCTCGGGCAGGAAGTTGGACACCCCGACGGCCCGGGCCCGACCCGACTCGGCGATTTGCGCCATGACGTCCCAGGTCTCCAGGTACCGGCCCAGAGGGGGAGCGGGCCAGTGCACCAGGTACAGGTCGACGTGGCCCAGGCCGAGAGCGTCCAGGCTGCCCTCGAAGGCCGGGAGCGCGGTCTCGCGCCCGAGGTCGCGGATCCACAGCTTGGTCGTGACGAAGACCTCGTCGCGTCCCAGCCCCGACACTGCGAGGGCGGCACCCGTGGCTGCCTCGTTGCCGTAGACGGCGGCGGTGTCCAGGTGCCGGTAGCCGACGTCGAGCGCGTCCTCGACCACGCGCTGCGCGTCGTCGGCGGGCACCTTGAACAGGCCGAAGCCGATCTGCGGCACCCGCACCCCTTCGGCCAGCTCGATCTCAGGGACCGGGGTGAGGCCGGCGGTCACGCGGGCACCGCCACGGCGGCGCGTGCCTCGACGGCGCGCTCGATCAGCGAGGTGAACAGCGCGGCGGACACGGTGTGGGTCGCGGCGAGCTCCTCGGGGTGCCACTGCACCGCGTGCACGCGGCCGTCGAGGGACTCCACGCCCTCGATCACGCCGTCGGCGGTCTCGGCGGTGACCCGCAGTCCGCTGCCGAGGTCGCGGACGGCTTGGTCGTGGATGCTGTTCACGGAGAAGGGTTCCTCTCCTGCGAGCTGTCTCAGGGCGCCGGCGGTGGCCTGGACCTGGTGGACGAGGGCGTGGCGCGCCACATCGGGGGCGTGCTGGTCGGCCAGCCCGCGGTGCGGGAGGTACTGCCACAGGGTGCCGCCGTGGTGCACGTTGAGGACCTGCAGTCCTCGGCAGATCCCGAGCACGGGGACTGCCTGCGCGCGGGGCGTGGCGAGCACGCCGAGCTCGAACTCGTCGCGGTCGTGCTCGGGGTCGAACTCCACGCCGGCCTCGTAGCCGCGACCGTACCGCTCGGGGGCGACCGACGCGCGGG
>JAATES010000262.1 GCA_015655615.1 Actinomycetales bacterium | reverse complement strand
GTCTTGATCTTCTTGGTCTTGGGCATTCCCAGCTGATCGAAGAGCACCTCTTGCAACTGCTTCGGCGATCCGAGATTGACCTCGCGCCCGATGACGTCGAAGGCTTCCTGGGCGACCTGAGCCGACTGGGAGCCGAATTCGGCCTCCAGCGCTGTCAGATACGAGGAGTCGACGGCGATCCCGGACCGCTCCATCACCGTGAGCAGGCCTGCAAGCGGCAACTCCAGCTTGGTCAGCAAGTCCAGGCCACCGCGTTCGGTCAGTTCGTCGGTCTGCGGCTTGACCAGAGCCTGCGTCGCTGTGGCTCGCACCGCGAGCTGATGGTCCGGTCCGTCCTCATCGAGAGCCAGGTCGAGACTGCCCTGCTGACCGGTCTCGTCCGCCACGCCGAGATCCATGCCCAGGTACCTGGTGGCCAGTCCGTCCAGCTCATAGCTTCTCTGGTCCGGGTGAGCGAGGTAGGCCGCCAGCTCGGGGTCGAAGACCACTCCTGCGAGCTCATAGCCACGCGTCGACAATGCATGGTCGGCTTGTTTGACCTGATGAACAGCCTTCATGACCCGGGGATCCGACAGCCATGCGGCGAGGGCATGATCGTCGGCATCGGTGAGGTCGCTGAGATCCACTGTCGTCGACTCTCCGGCCCCATCCGCCACGGACAGCTGCCAGGCATCGGCCTCAGTCGGGGTGCCCTTCCCCGCCACCGCCACGCCCACCGTGCCGGTGCGATGCGACAGCCACTCCCCCAATTCTCCGGCTGCCAGCGACACCGTCCCCAGTTCGATACGGGGAGCCGGTTCCGTCAGATCCGTGCCCGCGAGTTCGAGCGAGAAGAGCCGTTCACGCAATGTCCGGAACTGGAGGGTGTCGAAGAGCTCGTTGATTCCGGTACGGTCCCAGGGTCCGATGACCAGGTCTGCCGGGCTCAGTGGCAGCGCGACATCGCGAAGCAGCGCGTTGAGTCGACGGTTACGCCGCACGGATTCCAGGTGGTCTCGCAGGGAATCCCCTGCCTTTCCCGGGATGGCATCGATGTTCTCGAGGATCCCCTGGAGCCCGCCATAGGTGGCGATCCATTTCGCTGCCGTCTTCGGACCCACGCCGGGGACCCCAGGCAGATTGTCGCTGGTCTCCCCGACCAGCGCGGCCAGATCGGGGTACTGCACCGGTGCCACCGCGTATTTGTCCTGGACGGCCTGCGGAGTCATCCGGGCCAGATCCGAGACTCCCTTGCGCGGGTAGAGCACCGTGACATGGTCAGTGACCAGCTGGAACGTGTCACGGTCACCCGAGCAGACCAGCACATCCATGCCAGCGGTCTCTGCCTGGCCCGCCAACGTGGCCAGAATGTCATCCGCCTCGATGAGATCCTTGCTCAGAGTCGGCACGTTCAGCGTCGCCAGCACCTCGCTGATCAGCGGCACCTGGCCTGTGAACGGCTCTGGCGTGGCATCGCGGGTTCCCTTGTACTGGGGGTATTCCTCGGTGCGGAAAGTGTGGTGACCGGCGTCGAAGGCGACCGCCACATGGGTGGGCCGTTCCTCCCGCAGCAGGCTGATGAGCATGGAGACGAATCCGTATACCGCATTGGTCGGCTGACCGTCGCTCGTCGCGAACTTCTCGACCGGCAATGCGAAATAGGCGCGGAACGCCATCGAGTGCCCGTCTATCAGCAGAAGCAGAGGTCTCGTTGTTCCAGTCACCCTGACAACCTATCGGGTCTGTCCGACATCGCATGCCCTCGCGTCCTGGATCCCCGCTGCTAGCGTGGGTCCGTCAGGCCGCGTCAGTGCGCGCCGACGCGATCCCACTGCCGGAGGAAAGGGTAAGGCCCAGAGATGACTGATTCCCCGGGGCACCTCGCGGAACCGAGTCCAGAGCGACCCTTCGCTGGAACTCTGCTGGACCGGCTCGGCATCGTCGTCCTGTCGGCAAGTGCGGACAGTGCCACGGCCACGATGCCAGTGTCCGGGAACACCCAGCCTGCCGGGTTGCTGCATGGCGGTGCCAGTGCGGCACTGGCTGAGACCGTGGGTTCTGTGGCGGCCAACCTTCACGCCGGATCCAACCGTGCGGCGGTCGGACTCGACCTGACCATCACCCATCATCATGGAGTGAGGCGCGGGCTCGTCACCGCCGTCGCCACTGCGGTACACCTAGGACGGACCATCGCGACCTACGACGTCAGCCTCACCGACGAGGGCGGCCGACGTATCGCCTCCGCCCGCCTGACCTGCGTTCTCATCGATCGTTAGGCGGGCCATCCGGACCCGGCACCGGCTCACTCGGGGAGTCCCGAGGCCGTTGTCCCGGGCTGCAGGTCCCCGCGGGTCAGCTTGCGTGCTGGGACGCTCGGCCCGACGACGCGATCCGTAGCCTTCCCGCTGCCGCCCGGTCCGCTGTCGCGGCATAGCCGTCATGGAGGGCGCGCAGGTCCAGGGGGCCGCTGTTGGATTCCTCGCGACTCCGTCGACGCCGCGCGATCAGGTCCTCCAAGGTCCGGCCTGGACTCCGGCGACCAGGGGTCTCACCAGCCAGGGCACGTTGCAGCACGGAGGTCGAGACCACTCGGTGCGAAGCCGCTGGGGCGAATCCGAGCCTGGCCAGGAACCGCTGCATGCCACGGGCGCCAGGAAGGGGCTGTGAATAGACGTCGACGGCGCCCGACTCCACCGCACGCTGTGCAGCGAGCGCCATCAGCGCGTGCCCGCCTCCCCGGCGGCGGAAGGCGCCGTCGACGTACAGGGCTTCGAGGAAGAGAGCCGGCTCGGACCGGATCAGATCTGAGTCGATCACCCGCGTCAGCATCAGGCCCCGGATGTCGCCCTCGTGGACTGCCACATCGAGGTGCCCGCCGGTCATGGCAGCAAGGATCGCCACCTGACGTGCCACCGACTCGGCATCGACCGCGCACAGCTGTGCTCCCATGGAGGACTCGGATCGGGCCTGCAGACACAACGCGGCGATGGCATCCATGTCCTCCGGCTTTGCAGGACGGACTTCGACGTGTACCCGCACGTGACACCTCCTCGTTCTCCCCCTTGGAGCCTGATGGGCCTCACACCCTGATGACACTAGCCGTCACACCGGCTGACGCCAACCCCGTCCTCGAGGTGACGCACGATGCGGGATCAGTCTTCGCCCACCTGGTCGATCACCGCGTCCGCGACTTCCCGCATGGTCAGGCGCCGGTTCATGGACGTCTTCTGGATCCACCGGAAGGACTCGGGCTCGCTGAGCCCCATCTTCGTCATCAGAAGGCCCTTCGCGCGTTCCACCAGCTTGCGCGTCTCGAACCGCTCGGTGAGGTCGGCGACCTCGGACTCCAGGGCGACGATCTGGGAGTACCGCGCAATCGCGATGTCCACCGCCGGGATCAGATCGGCCGGGGAGAAGGGCTTGACCACGTACGCCATGGCCCCTGCCTCACTGGCGCGCGCCACCAGCTCGGTCTGTGAGAAAGCCGTCAGCAGGACGACAGGTGCCACATGCGCCTTGCCGATCTTCTCGGCCGCTGAGATTCCGTCCAGCTTGGGCATCTTGACATCCATCACGACCACGTCGGGCCGCAGCTCGATGGCGAGGGCCACAGCGGTCTCCCCGTCGGGGGCCTCGCCCACGACGTCGTATCCCGCGTCGCGCAGCGTCTCGACGACATCCATGCGGATCAGGGCCTCATCCTCGGCCACGATGGCACGATGCGCACGCGCACGAGGAGCGACCTCACTGACATCAGCCTCCGCGAACTGGGGCTGAAACAAGGCAGGGGCGGCGGAAGTCTCGTCTGACGCTGAGGAATTTCTTGGAGTCACGTCTGCCATCGTAATGTGTCCTGACCGGGTACCTGGTACTACGCGTCTGCGGATGCGAAACGCTTCAATCGACACGGGCTGCGAAGCAAGGCCGCAGCGACATGCCAACAACTTCTCTGGTGGAGACATGCCGACGGGCTTCCTCCAGAGTACAACTCAAGGCGGAGAGCCTCCAGCATGGCCACTGGTCAACAACGCAAGGCCCGAGCCATGGGCCAGAGCACATCCCGACCGAGACTTCGAGCCTTGCGCCAACACGTGCCCCGAGTGGGATTCGAACCCACACTGGATCGGGTTTGAGCCGAACGCCTCTGCCAGTTGGGCTATCGGGGCTGGTCGCCTAGGGAACTTTACACCACGACCGAGGGGTCGGCGTTCCGCAGTCGCGGTTCCCCGACCCCTCCAGGCATGGAGTCAGATGTCAGGCACCCTCCCCGATACGGTGCACCAGAATCGAGTTGGTCGTCCCGGGGACGCCGACCGGAGCGCCTGAGACCACGATCACCAGATCGTCCTTCTCGGCGAGGCCCAGCTCCTGGATGCGGCTGTCCACCTGAGTGACCATCTCGTCGGTGCTGGCCACGGTCGGCACCAGCACCGCCTGCGTGCCCCAGGTCAGGGCCAGCACGTTACGCACCGACTCGCTGGGGGTGAACGCCAGCAACGGGGTCTGCGTCCGCAGCCGAGAGAGCCTGCGTGCCGAGTCGCCCGATTCGGTGAAGGTGACCAGGTACTTGACGTCGAGCGTCTCGCCGATCTTGGCGGCAGCCTGGGTGATGGCGCCACCGCGCGTGTGCGGCTCGGACCCGAGCGGAGCGATGCGCTCGGCACCGAGGGTCTCGGTGGCCTCGATGATCTTGGCCATCGTCCGCACGGCCTCGATCGCGTAGTCGCCCACGCTGGTCTCTCCTGAGAGCATCACGGCGTCGGCGCCATCGAGCACGGCGTTGGCACAGTCCGAGGTCTCGGCACGCGTGGGACGCGGCGAGGAGATCATCGACTCGAGGACCTGCGTGGCGACGATGACCGGCTTGGCATTGCGACGAGCAAGCTCGATGGCGGTCTTCTGCACCAGGGGGACCTGCTCGAGCGGCAGCTCCACGCCCAGGTCGCCGCGAGCAACCATGATGCCGTCGAAGGAAGCAACGATCTCCTCGAGGTTGTCGACGGCCTGAGGCTTCTCGATCTTCGCGATGACCGGAAGGATCCGTCCTTCCTCCTCCATGATGCGACGGACATCGTCATAGTCCTTTGCCGACCGCACGAACGACAGCGCGATGATGTCGGCACCGAGGCGGATGGCCCAGCGCAGGTCGGTCTCGTCCTTGTCGGACATCGCGGGAACGGAGACCGCCACACCGGGCAGGTTGATGCCCTTGTTGTTGGAGACGGGCCCAGGAACCTCGACCCGAGTCACGACGCGCGGTCCTTCGACGGCCGTCACGCGCACGGTGACCTTGCCGTCGTCGATCAGGAGGGGGTCACCGACGCGGGCATCGCCCGGCAAACCCTTGTGCGTGGTGGAGACGAGCTCGCGGGTTCCGACCACGTCCTCAGTCGTGATGGTGAAGACATCACCGACGTTCAGGAAGTGCTTCTCATCGTCCTTGAACCGCCCCAGGCGGATCTTGGGGCCCTGGAGGTCGACCAGGACGGCGACGTTGCGTCCTGAGGCAGCGGCCGCTGCCCGCACTCCGTGGTACACCGCCTCATGCTCTGCGGGGTCTCCATGACTCCGGTTGATTCGTGCGACGTCCATCCCCGCGTCAACGAGCGCCTGGAGCTGCTCGGGAGAAGCCGTCACCGGTCCGATAGTGCATACAATCTTGGCTTTACGCATGAAATCCACCCTACGTGAAAGATCGGGGCCGAGGCACGGGACCTCGGTCAGGGTTGAGCACGGCAAAAGTCTTTTCCGGACCATTGCCGAGGTTGACAGATGCCAGGGGCTAAGGAAGCAAGGCGACGCTGGGTGCGGTCACCGGCGCAGGAAGCTCAGTCGCCCCTTGCAGATACTGGTCCACGGCGGCGGCCGCGGCCCGGCCCTCGGCGATCGCCCAGACGATCAGCGACTGCCCGCGGCCGGCGTCCCCTGCCACGAAGACCCCCGGCGTGTCGGTGGAGAAGTCCTCCGACCGCTGCAGCGCGCCCCGGCGGGTCACCGGCAGGCCGAGCTGCGCGGTGGCCTGCGCGGTCTCCGGCCCGGTGAAGCCCATGGCGATGAGCACCAGATCCGCAGGGATGTCTCGCTCGGTGCCAGCCGTCGGGAGTCGGCGGCCGTCCGGCAGGTACTCCGTGGTGGCGAGGCGCAACGAACGCACCTGCCCGGACTCGTCGCCCAGGAACGCCACGGTCGACGCCAGATACTCGCGCTCCCCTCCCTCCTCGTGAGAGGAGGAGACCTCGAACAGCGTGGGGCTGGTGGGCCAGGGCTGGGACTCAGGGCGCTCCTGAGGAGGTCGCTTGCCGATGGCCAGGTTGGTCACCGAGGCCGCACCTTGCCGCAGGGCCGTGCCGATGCAGTCCGAGCCGGTGTCCCCGCCTCCGATGACGATCACGTGCTTGCCCGCAGCGTCGATGGGATCCGTCACGTCGAGACCAGCCACCGTCCGGTTCGATCGGTTCAGGAAGTCCATGGCGAAGTGCACGCCGCCCAGGTCCGCGCCCGGCAACGGCAATTCACGGGGCACCGTCGAGCCTGTGGCGATCACGATCGCGTCATAGCGGTCCCGCAACTCGGTCCAGGTCACATCGCGTCCCACCTCGACCCCCACCCGGAAGCGGGTTCCCTCGGCGGTCATCTGGTCGATCCGGCGGTCGACATGGACCTTCTCCAGCTTGAAGTCGGGGATGCCATACCGCAGCAGGCCACCGACCGCGTCATCCCGCTCATACACGGCCACCGTGTGGCCCGCGCGCGTGAGCTGCTGTGCCGCCGCGAGGCCCGCTGGACCCGAGCCGACGACCGCGACCGTCTTTCCCGAGAACCGCTGCGGAACCTGGGGGGTGACCAGACCGCGTCGGAAGGCCTCGTCGATGATCTCCACTTCGATGTTCTTGATCGTCACCGCAGGCTGGTTGATCCCCAGCACGCATGACGACTCACACGGCGCTGGACACACCCTTCCGGTGAAGTCAGGGAAGTTGTTCGTCGCATGAAGCCGCTCGATGGCGTCCTTCCACTGCCCGGTGCGAACCAGGTCATTCCATTCCGGGATCAGGTTGCCCAACGGGCATCCGTGATGACAGAACGGGATCCCGCAGTCCATACAGCGGCTGGCCTGCTCACGCAGGAAAGGTGAGGCATCCTCACGCTGCGCATGGACATCCTGGTAGTCGAGCAGGCGCAAGGCGACTGTTCGATTCGCCGGAAGCTCCCGGGTGCGGACCTTCAGGAATCCCCGCGGATCAGCCATGATGTGCCACCTCCAGAATCCGGTCCCACTCACCGGGCGTCGTCAAGTCGACGCCCTCGGCCTCCGCCTGTGCCAGGACGGTGCGCATCCGCGCAAACTCCGTGGGCACGATCTTCGTGAATCGGGCACGGCTGGCCGGGAAGTCCTCCAGCAGCTGTCCGGCCAAGGGAGAGCCGGTCTCCTCACTGTGCAAGCGCAAGAGCTCGCCGACCACGATGGCGTCGTCGTCGTCCAATGGGCTCAGCGTGAGCTCACCGGCCGCACCCTGGGTGTTGAGCGCGGTCGCCCGCAGATCCAGCACGTAGGCCGTACCCCCGGACATCCCCGCACCGAAGTTGCGTCCGGTACGGCCCAGCACCATGACCGTTCCCCCGGTCATGTACTCACACCCATGGTCCCCCACGCCCTCGACAACCAGCGTCGCACCGGAGTTACGCACCCCGAAGCGCTCCCCCACGACCCCGCGCAGCAGGATCTGCCCGGTGGTGGCGCCGTAGCCGATGACGTTGCCGGCGATCACGTTGTGTTCGCCGACCAGGACTGCGTCGCAATCGGGGCGCACGATGATGCGCCCGCCAGACAGGCCCTTGCCGACGTAGTCGTTCGAGTCCCCCCACAATCGCAGCGTCACCCCCTGAGGAAGGAAGGCTCCGAAGGACTGGCCGGCGGATCCCTTCAGGACCACTTCGATGGTGTCGTCGTCCAGCGGGTGGTCCCAGTATCGCTTGGTGACCTCGTGGCCGAGCATCGTCCCGACCGTGCGGTTGACGTTACGGATCGCTGATTCGATGCGGACCGGGGTGCGGTCCAGGAGTGCCGGGGCGGCCTGCGCGATCAATGCGTTGTCGAGCGCCTTCTCCAGACCGTGATCCTGCGCACTGGTGTGGTGCAGGGACGAACCCGGAACGGGCTCCGGCACGGTCAGGACCGGCGCCAGATCCAGGCCGGCAGCCTTCCAGTGATCGACGGCGGCGCGCGTGTCGAGCAGTTGGACCTGCCCGACGGCCTCTTCGATGGACCTGAACCCCAGCGCTGCCAGGTGCTCACGCACCTCTTGGGCGATGAACTCGAAGAAGTTGATCACGAACTCCGGCTTGCCACTGAATCGCGCACGTAGCTCAGGGTTTTGCGTCGCCACGCCCACCGGACAGGTGTCCAGGTGACAGACCCGCATCATGATGCAGCCTGAGACGACCATGGCCGTCGTGGCGAAGCCGAACTCCTCGGCTCCGAGCAGGGCGCCGATCACGACGTCACGACCGGTCTTGAGCTGTCCATCCACCTGCACCACGATCCGGTCGCGCAGATTGTTGAGCACCAGGGTCTGCTGGGTCTCCGCCAGGCCGATCTCCCAGGGTGTCCCCGCGTGTTTGAGCGAGGTCAGGGGGCTGGCACCCGTGCCACCGTCGTGACCGGAGATCAGCACCACATCGGCATGGGCCTTCGACACGCCGGTGGCCACGGTCCCGACACCGAACTCGCTGACGAGCTTGACGTGGACCCGGGCCTGCGGGTTCGCGTTCTTCGCGTCGTGGATGAGCTGGGCAAGGTCCTCGATGGAGTAGATGTCGTGGTGCGGGGGCGGTGAGATGAGGCCGACGCCCGGTGTGGAATGGCGTGTCTTCGCCACCCAGGGGTAGACCTTGTTTCCGGGCAGCTGGCCGCCCTCACCGGGCTTGGCGCCTTGCGCCAGCTTGATCTGGATGTCGTCGGCGAAGGTCAGATACTCAGAGGTCACTCCGAAACGTCCTGAGGCGATCTGCTTGACCCGGCTGCGGCGCTGCGGGTCGTGCAGTCGCTCCGAGTCCTCCCCGCCCTCGCCCGTGTTCGACCGTGCACCCAGCGCGTTCATCGCGATGGCCAGATTCTCGTGGGTCTCCTGTGAGATCGAGCCATAGGACATCGCTCCGGTGTTGAATCGCTTGACGATCTCACTGACCGGCTCGACCTCATCGACCGGGACAGGGGCCCGGTCCGACCGGAACTCCAGCAGCCCGCGCAGGGTCATCAAGCGCTTGGACTGCTCGTCCACGCGCCGGGTGTACTGCCGGAAGACGTCATATTGGCGAGTCCGGGTCGCATGCTGGAGCCGGAAGACGGTCTCGGGGTCGAAGAGGTGCTCCTCGCCCTCCCGGCGCCACTTGTACTCTCCGCCGATGGACAACGTGCGGTGCGCGGTGTCATTGCCCGAGGCAGGGTACGCGTCGGCGTGCCGAGCCGCCACCTCCGCCGCCACGACGTCGATGCCGATACCACCGAGACGGCTGGTCGTCCCGGTGAAGTAGGCGTCGATGAGCTCGTGGGAGAGGCCGACGGCTTCGAAGACCTGCGCGCCCCGGTAGGACGAGAGCGTCGAGATGCCCATCTTGCTCATGACCTTGAGCACGCCCTTACCCAGGGCCTTGATGAGGTTCCTCACGGCCTGGTCCGGCGTCACGGCCAGATAGCCGCGGGTGGCCAGGTTCTCGACCGTCTCCATGGCGAGGTAGGGGTTGACCGCGGCGGCGCCGTAGGAGATCAGCAAGGCCACGTGGTGGACCTCACGGACGTCACCGGCCTCGACCACCAAGGACACCTGGGTGCGGGTGTGCTGGCGCAGCAAGTGCTGATGCACCGCGCTGAGGAGCAGCAGGGATGGGATCGGGGCCAGCTGGCTGTCCGCGTCGCGGTCCGAGAGCACCAGGAAGCTCACACCCGCCGTGATCTGCGCATCAACCTCACGGAAGATCTCTTCGAGCCGATCCTGAAGTGCCTCGCCACCGCCCTCGACCCGGTAG
>JAATES010000159.1 GCA_015655615.1 Actinomycetales bacterium | reverse complement strand
TGGAAGGCAAGATACCGATGGCCGCGAGAAGGCACGTAACGAACAAGCTCCGGAGCGCGTATACGAGGGCATCGAAACGCGATCGGGGCCGGATCCTCGATGAGGTGATCACGACGACCGGGATGGGCCGCTCGACCGCTAGGCGAATGTTGACCGGGCCCGTGTTGGCGGACCCGGGCGATCAGGGCGATCGCCGCAAGCTGCGGGCCAAGCAGTACAGTGACGACTCGCGGGCGCGCCTGGAGCATGTGTGGGCGTTGATGGGCTGCCCGTGTGGGGGAAGTACCTGACCGTGATGCTCCCCATCTGGCTGCCGCTACTGCAGGGCGCCGGTGACCTGGACAAACCGTTCGCGACCGGGGAAGATGTCAGCGAGTTGGAGGCGATGAGCGCCGCGACGATCGACCGGTACCTGACACCGACGCGCCGGTCGATGCAACGACGGGGTATCGCGGCGACCGCGGATGGGCGCCGCAAGCGTGTCTACGACACCCCCGCGAACCCCGTCGCAGCGCGTAATCGCGGCCGCGATCCTCACCCACGAGCAGGCCGCCAACGTCGCCACACGCGTTGAGGGCGTCAACCCCCCCCCGACCTGACCCGCCGGATCAACAAGATCCAACTGCGATTGATCGACCTCGCGCAGACCAAGACCGAGGCCCTTGCCGCGTCCCGTGGGCTCGACATGGCATCCTTGGAACCATCGATCCGTCGACTCACGACAACCAAATGAACCGCAAGCCTCACGCTCACAAAACGTGAGGCACCAACCCACCCCACACGCTCACTTCTCAATGAGGCACCTCGCGTGCGGCGTGGTCGCCGGAGGGGTGTGATCCCTTGAGGGGCGTGATCCCCGGAGGCCGACCACGAGGCACTCCCCCGGTGCCGGAGGCGACGGCGCCAGGAATAGCGTGGGGCCATGAAGATCCTGCTGCCCACCACCGTTCCCGAGGCCCCAGCTCTTCCCGCCGGACTCGGCGTGGAACTGGTCTCCTACGATCCCGCGGAGCCTGTTGCGAACGACCACCTCGACGCCGAGGGGCTTGTCGTCTGGGGAAATCCGCGCACCCAGCTGGCCGACAGCGCCCGGAGGCTGACCCGCCTGCGCTGGGTCCAGGATCTGAGCGCCGGCACCGACGTCGTCCAGTCCGCCGGCTTCACGACGCACGCGACCATCACCTCGGGACGCGGCCTGCACGACGGTCCCGTGGCCGAGCATGCCCTCGCACTGATCCTCGCCGCGACCAGACGCCTGGATCTGATGGCGACAGCCCACCGGGAGCACCGCTGGGCGCAGGAGCTCGGCGGCGTTCAGCAGCCCGGTCGGTTCCCGGGGCTCGCGAGTCTCGACGGAAAGAACGTCACCATTTGGGGGTTCGGCTCGATCGGCCGCACCCTGGCCCACCATCTGGCGGCGCTCGGCGCCGTGGTGACCGGCATCGCGACGCACGCAGGAACCCGCGACGGCTTCCCGGTGGTGACCGACGCCGACCTGGAGCAGGTGCTGCCCGGCACCGACCTGCTCGTAGCGATCCTGCCCGCTACCGAGTCGACCCGTCACGTCATCGGCGCGGCGGTGTTCGCGGCGCTGCCCGACCACGCCTGGGTGGTGAACGTGGGCCGGGGCGCCACGCTGGACCAGGTGGCTCTGACCGCGGCCCTGCACTCGGGCGCAGTCGCGGGCGCGGCGCTCGACGTCGTCGAGACCGAACCGCTGCCCGCCAGCTCGCCGCTGTGGGACGCACCCCGCACCTTCATCACGCCCCATGCCGCGGGCGGGCGCCCGCGCGGTGCCGGGGAGCTTCTCGCCCACAACATCGAGGCGCTGGTCAACGGATCCGAGCTGCGCAATGTCGTGCGGGCCGGGGACTAGGCGGAGCTCCGGGGCGCACCACCGACGGCCGCTCCCCCATCCACCGCCAGATCAGGTAGGCCACCGCCGCACCCAGCAGCCCGCCCGCCACCGTGTCCGTCAGCCAGTGCGCACCGAGGTACATACGACTGGCCATCATCAGGCCCACATACCTTGCGGCCACCCACCACACCCACGGGCGGCGGACCACCAGCGCGACGACCACCGTCATGGTCGCAGCGTGCGCCACATGCCCAGAGGGATACGAACCGAAATCCGACCCGACGAGGATCTCAGCAGGACGGTCGCGGCTCACGACGTGTTTGAGAACTTGGACGAGGAGTGCGGAGAACACCGCGGCCACCAGGAATGTCGCCGCCGCGCGGGTTCCGCGCCATCGCAGGAGCGCTGCGCAGATCACTCCCGGCACCACCACGCCGCCCACGAGCCCGCCGCCGACCTCGTCGAAGACCCGAGCGGCGCGGGTCGGACCGGGCGAGCGCACGTCGAGCCAGAACCTCATGGCCGCCTCATCCACTCCCGGAAGGAATCCCGGTCCTCGCACCACCAGCATCGCCGCATATGCGGCGACCAGAACCAGAGCTGCGGCGCAGGACCACACGGTCCATCGGCGGCTCACCGCTCGGGAATCCTCGTGAGTCGGCGGGAACCCGCAGCACGGGCGCGCTCCCGGACCTGCGCCGTGGTGCCGGCAGGACACATGTGAGCTCCGTTCTCCGCGGTGTGGTGCACAACGGCACCGGTGCACAACCGCACCGGTGCCGGGGGAAGGGCCCACGCTATCGCGAAGACCGCCCGACCGCCCGCAGGACGACCGCCCGACCGCAAGATGTCAGATCGCCCGCACAATCGCGAGCATGGGGCCGGGCCGGAGCGCGAAGAAGGCCGAAGCGTGACGAAGGCCGGCCTCCCGGAGAGGGAGACCGGCCTTCGCCGTCGAGACTCAGTGGCGCCTCAGCGACCGCTGGTCACTGGAAGTCACCGAAGTCGATGTCGTCCAGCGGGATCGCCTCGCCGGAGCCCAACCCGAGCTCGGAGAAGTCGATCTCGTCGTAGCCGAAGCTCGGGTAGAGCTCAGCCTTGGCGGCCTCGGTCGGCTCGACCGCGACCTGGTGATACCGAGGAAGACCGGTACCGGCCGGGATGAGCTTACCGAGGATGACGTTCTCCTTGAGCCCCAGCAGCGGATCCCGCCGTCCGCTCATGGCGGCCTCGGTCAGCACGCGGGTGGTCTCCTGGAAGGAGGCCGCCGAGAGCCACGAGTCCGTCGCAAGCGACGCCTTGGTGATGCCCATCAGCTCAGGACGGCCCGAGGCCGGGGTGCCACCCTCGGCGATGGCCTGGCGGTTGGCGTCCTCGAAGCGACCGCGCTCAGCCAGCTCGCCCGGCAGCAGCATCGTGTCGCCGGAGTCCAGCACCGTGATCCGGCGCAGCATCTGGCGGACGATGACCTCGATGTGCTTGTCGTGGATGTCCACGCCCTGCGAGCGGTAGACCTCCTGGACCTCGTCCACGAGGTGCTTCTGCGTGGCACGGCCATCCACGATGCGCAGCACCTTCTTGGGGTCGCGCGCACCCTGGACCAGCTGCTCGCCGACCTCGACGTGCGCACCGTCCTGCACCAACAGGCGAGCCCGCTTGGTGACCGGGTAGGCGATCTCCTCGGAGCCGTCGTCCGGGGACAGGACGATCTTGCGCGAACGCTCGGCATCGTCGATGGTGACCCGGCCCGAGAACTCCGCGATCGGCGCCTCACCCTTGGGGGTACGGGCCTCGAAGAGCTCGGTCACACGGGGCAGACCCTGTGTGATGTCGTCAGCCGAGGCCACACCGCCGGTGTGGAAGGTACGCATGGTCAGCTGCGTTCCGGGCTCACCGATGGACTGCGCGGCGATGATGCCGACCGCCTCACCGATGTCGACCAGCTTGCCGGTCGCCAAGGACCGCCCATAGCACTTCGCGCAGGTGCCGACGCGCGACTCGCACGTGAGCACCGAACGCACCTTGAGCGTCGTCACACCGGCTGCGAGCAGACGGTCGATGAGCACGTCACCGACGTCTTCACCCGTGCGCCCGACGACCTCGCCGTCGACCTCCACATCGCCCGCCAAGGTGCGCGAGTAGATGCTCGTCTCCACCTTGTCGTGACGGATCAGGCTGCCCGTGCCATCGTCGACGCCCATCGGAAGGGTCAGTCCGCGCTCGGTGCCGCAGTCCTCCTCGCGGACGATCACGTCCTGCGAGACGTCCACCAGACGACGCGTCAGGTAACCCGAGTCGGCCGTCCGCAGCGCGGTGTCGGCCAGACCCTTGCGGGCACCGTGGGTCGCGATGAAGTACTCGAGGACCGACAGCCCCTCACGGTAGTTGGACTTGATCGGACGCGGGATGATGTCACCCTTCGGGTTGGCCACCAGCCCACGCATACCGGCGATCTGCCGGACCTGCATCCAGTTGCCTCGCGCTCCCGAGCCGACCATGCGGTAGACCGTGTTGCGCTTCGGGAAATTCTCCTGCATGGTCTTGGCGACCTGGTCCGTGGCCTGGGTCCAGATCTCGATGAGCTCCTGACGGCGCTCGTCGTCCGTGATCAGACCCTTGTCGTATTGCTGCTGGACCTTCAGCGCACGAGCCTCGGCACCTTCGAGGATCTCCGCCTTCTTGCTCGGCGTGGCCACGTCGGAGATCGCGATGGTGACACCTGACCGGGTGGCCCAGCGGAATCCGGCGGCCTTGAGAGCATCCAGCGAGGCAGCTACCTCGACCTTGGGGTACCGCTCCGCGAGGTCGTTGACGATGACCGACAGCCGCTTCTTGTCGACGACCGCGTTGATGAACGGGTAGTCGACGGGGAGCAGCTCGTTGAACAGCGCGCGTCCCAGCGAGGTCTCGAATCCCTGACCCGGCTCCCAGCCCTCGGCCGCACCCTCGGCCGGGAGCACGAAGTCGTCCTCGAAGCGGATCTTGACGACCGCGTTGAGGTCCAGGCTTCCCTGGTCGAACGCCATGATCGCCTCGGAGACCGAGCTGAAGGCCCGTCCCGCACCGACTGCGTCGTCCTTGTCGGACGTCAGGTGGTACAGGCCGATGATCATGTCCTGGGAGGGCATGGTCACGGGGCGGCCGTCGGACGGCTTGAGGATGTTGTTGCTGGACAGCATCAGAATGCGGGCCTCGGCCTGGGCCTCGGCGGACAGCGGCAGGTGGACGGCCATCTGGTCGCCGTCGAAGTCCGCGTTGAACGCGCCGCACACGAGCGGGTGCAGGTGGATGGCCTTGCCCTCGACCAGCTGGGGCTCGAACGCCT
>JAATES010000122.1 GCA_015655615.1 Actinomycetales bacterium | reverse complement strand
TCCGTGCAGGATCGCGAGGAGTTCTCGTCCTCGGTCTCCGGTCAGGTCCAGCAGGTCCTCGTCGTGCTGTACGCCCTGGTCGGATTATCGATCGTCATCGCGATCCTCGGCATCGTCAACACGCTTGCCCTCTCGGTGATGGAACGCACCCGTGAGATCGGATTGATGCGAGCGGTGGGGCTGGGAAGGTTGCAGCTGGCGGCCGTGGTGATCGTCGAGTCGGTTCTCATCTCGGTCTTCGGAGCGCTTGCGGGCCTGGCGGTGGGCGTCGGGGTCGCCTCAGCGATGCCGTCGGCGTTCTCCTCGGCCGGCTTCGATCAGCTGAGCATCCCCTGGGGCTCTCTGATCGGCATGGTCGTGCTCGCTGCGCTGGTCGGGGTGCTTGCTGCCGTGTGGCCCGCGATCCGTGCGGCTCGTATGCCCGTGCTGGAGTCCGTCACGTATGACTGAGGGCAACCTGGTCCGCGATCCATTGTGTGACGGCGGTGAGGTACGCGGAGTGTGTGGGCTCTGGTGACAGCGCAAGGCGATGGGCTCCAGCGAATCGGAGCACCGGGACGTCACCGCTGAGCCGCGGTGCGCAGGCCCCCAGTGTGCCGGTGGCCACGGCCGTCGCCGCTCGTTCCCTTCGCCGGCCCGTCGAAGGGCCGAGGACGATCACTCGGTCAGGCCGGGCGACATCTCGGAGGAGACTCGTCGCCCGGCCGGGCTCATGGGGAAGATCCGAGCCGGGCGGTAGTGTCATGGACGACCACTGTGAACCGAGGACGTCGGTGTGCCAGCGCATCGTGGCCATGCTGCCCCCGGTCAGGGGGTGGGAGGCTTGGCAGGTTCCCGCCGTTGCCGAAGAAGGGACGACCCATGTCGACCGACGACATCTACACCACCACTGATCCGATCACCGCTCGCGATCTTGTCTACCAGACCTTCTCCGGAGGTGGCTGCTCAGTGACCCCGACCAGCGAGTACTCCGCGACCATCGAGCGGGGATCCGCAGCGATGACGGCATTGTTCGGAGCCTTCGCAGGCAAGGGCCGCCAGCACCTCAAATACGACGTTCAGGTTTTCGCCGGGCCGGACGGCACCGGCACGGTGGTCCGCATCGGGCGAGCGAACTCCGGGGCAATGGCTGGAGCCGTGGGCGTGTCACGGGCTCGTGCCGCCTATGCCCAGTGGCATGAGCAGCTGGTGCGAGTCCTTCCGCGATGAGGCGGTGTCTCCCGTCGCGGTGAGCTAGAGTTGAGCGGAACAGACTCAAGTCTTGCGTTGTTGCCTCGAGTAGAAGAGGAGACGACACCTGACATCGGAGGATTGATGGAGACGAAATTCACGACCCTCGCGCAAGAGGCCATCGGCTCGGCCCTCCAGGCCGCGAAGGCCGCGTCCAATCCGCACGCGGAGCCGGAGCATCTGCTCGGTGCACTGCTGGAGCGGCAGGGCATGGCCACCGCGCTACTGGAGGCGGCCGGCGGGGACCTCACTGTGGTCGGGCAGCGTAACCGCGCGGCTCTGGTGGCGCTGCCACGTGCCAGCGGATCAACCGTGGTCGAGTCCCAGCCCTCGGCGGCGCTGGGACGCGCGCTCCAGGCGGCGAAGTCCGAGGCCGAGCGGCTGGGAGACGAGTACATCTCCGCGGAGATCCTGTTGCTGGGCATCGCCGCGGGTCAGGGACCGGCAGCCGAGGCCTTGCGTGCGGGAGGCGCATCCGCTGACGCACTGCGCGGCGCCCTTGCCTCAGTGCGAACCCATGGCCCGGTGACGTCAGCGAATCCCGAGGGCACCTTCAAGGCCCTGTCCCAGTACGGCGTCGACCTCACCGAGTCCGCCCGGGAGGGCAAGCTCGACCCCGTGATCGGCCGCGACAGTGAGATCCGCCGGGTCGTGCAAGTGCTGAGCAGGCGGACCAAGAACAACCCCGTGCTCATCGGTGAGCCCGGCGTCGGAAAGACCGCGGTGGTGGAGGGGCTGGCTCAGCGCATCGTCGCGGGGGATGTGCCCGACTCGCTGCGGAACCGGAGACTGGTGTCGCTGGACTTGGCTGCCATGGTGGCGGGTGCCAAGTACCGTGGCGAGTTCGAGGAGCGGCT
>JAATES010000077.1 GCA_015655615.1 Actinomycetales bacterium | reverse complement strand
CGACGACGCAGGACGCTGCGTTGATGAATCCGATCGTGTCCCGGGCCGGGTCCCTCAGGTGGGGGTCCGCCGCCCCTCTCGGCCGGCCCAGGAGGCGACGCACCCTGTCGAGGGAGTCATCGGCCTGGAGGAACACCACCGGTCTTAGCAGTGCCTCCACCGGCAAGGACTCACGGCGGCGCAGCAGAGGAGCAGTGCGCAGCGCACCGGATGCGCCCGTCCAAAGGAAGAAGGCAATGAAGACGGCCCAGATGACCGAGAGTGAGTCCGGTCTGGAAGCGGACAGCAGATCGGGGAGGATCACTGCGACGAGCACTGCCACGGCGACGAGTCGCCCGGCCCACCCGGCTACAAGACGCCCTACGGATCCCCTGCCCGTGATCCGGGTCACGACCGAGTCCAGCACGTGGCCCCCGTCCATCGGATAGCCCGGCAGCAGATTGAAGAGTCCCAGCGCCAGATTGAACATCAGCAGCGACCAGAGCAATTGGTGTGCCACCGACGCGGTCAGGGAGGCCGATGCCGGCCAGGCGCTCAATGCGAGTCTGGCCACCGCCGCGACCGCGAGGTTGGCAGCCGGGCCTGCAGCCGCTATCCAGGCACCCCGGCCCGGCCGCTCGCTGATGCCGGACTGTGGCACGGACGCCGTGACACCGCCCCAGAAGGTCAAGGAGACGCTCAGCACCGTCCTGCCGGACCGATACGCGACCTCGGCATGTGAGAGCTCGTGGAGCAGGACCGAACCGGCCAACAGCGCGCATTGCGCGACCGTCAGGAGCAGGGCCTCGCCGCTGCCGAGTCCCCAGCTGTTCCTCCACGAGGGGAAGAAGACCGTACCCAGGACCAGGAACCCCAGCCACCAGCCCCGGGCCAACAGCACGGGGGCTCCCCGGTACCGCCAGAACTCGCCGGACTCCCGACCGCCACGAGGCGCCGGGTCTCGCTGAGTCACGCCGAGCTCCGCTGCATGGGGACATCCTGCCACGGACACCCGAGACCTCTGTGGACAGCACTGGCGATGTCGTGGACGGGTCCTACTGTGGAGCCATGACGTCCCTTCCCGGCCTCGTTGGCTCTTCCGACACACCGCCCGCGCCGTCGTTGTCTCCCTCCCGTGCGAACGACTTCGCCCAATGTCCCCTGCTGTTCCGGTTCCGCGTCCTGGATCGTCTGCCGGAGCCCCCTAGTGCCGCTGCCGCCCGCGGCACCCTCGTCCATCGTGTGCTGGAGACCCTTTTCGACCACCCCGCCGCCGAGCGTGGCCTCAGCACGGCCGTGTCCGCGGTCCCGGAGGCATGGGAGCACATGCTCGAGCGGCGGCCGGAACTCCACTCCCTTGTTCCCACCTCAGAGCTCGACTCCTGGTTCGCGCAGGCCGCTGCCCTGCTTGGCACGTACTTCACACTCGAAGACCCCTTCAGGCTGTCTCCGAGTCAACGAGAGCTCAAGCTCGAGTTCCAGCTACCGGAGGGCCCGTTGTTGAAAGGGGTGGTCGACCGCATCGACGTCGCTCCGAACGGAGCCGTGCGCGTCGTGGACTACAAGACCGGCAAGGCGCCGCGGGCCGGTTACGGGGATTCCGCGGCCTTCCAGATGCGTTTCTACGCCGTGCTGCTCTGGCGGACCCAAGGAACCCTGCCGTCCGTCCTCCAGTTGATGTATCTGGGTGACGGCCAGGTGCTGCGCAACTCTCCGACCACCGATGACCTCGCCGCGACCGAGCAGCGGATTGCCCGGACCTGGTCCGCCATCACCGACGCGGCACGCAGTGGATCGTGGCGACCGCGACGATCGCCGCTGTGCGGCTGGTGCGCGCATCAGGCCCATTGCCCGGAATTCGGCGGGACTCCGCCCGATCTGGATTCCGCCGACGTGCGGCGCGCGACTGGAATCGCTGTGTGAGCCTGACCGCCTAGGCTAAGGACTATGAGTGATCGGATGCCGGACGATTCCACTGTGCCCGACCCCAGCGTGCCCGATGCCGCGATACCCGATGCGATGATGCTTGCCGCCTTCGAAGGGTGGAACGATGCCGGCAACGCCGCTTCCTCCGCGATCCTCCACCTCCGTGAGCACTGGCACAGCACGACGGAGCGCACGTTGGATCCGGAGCAGTATCACGATTTCCAGGTCAACCGGCCCGTGGTGGAGACGACCCCGGAGGGAACCCGGGAGATCTCCTGGCCCACCACCAGTATCGCCGTGGCCCACGGTGTCCTCACGGGGCGACGGATCGTTCTGGTCCATGGCATCGAGCCCTCTATGCACTGGCGCCGATATTGCGCCGAGATCATTGCCTCCGCCAAGGACCTCCAGGTCACCACCCTCGTGACCTTGGGTGCGCTGCTGGCCGATGTGCCGCATACCCGTCCGGTGCCCGTGTCAGTGACCTCAGATGACCCTGTGGTGCAGGCCTCGCTGGATATTGAGAGCAACGACTACGAGGGTCCGATCGGCATCGTGGGCGTGCTCCAGGACGCGGCCACGACCGCGGGGCTGCGATCGCTCTCGATGTGGGCGGCGGTGCCGCACTATGTGGCGCATCCGCCCGCGCCCAAGGCGACCATCGCGTTGCTGGCCCAGATCGAGGAATTCGTCGGAGAGCCCATTGAGCTGGGGACGCTCAGCGAGGACGCACAGGCGTGGCAGCACGGCGTGGACCGCCTGGCCGCAGAGGATTCCGACATCGCCGAGTATGTCTCGCAGCTGGAAGAGGCCAAGGACACTGCGGAACTGCCAGAGGCCAGCGGAGAGGCCATCGCGCGCGAGTTCGAGCGCTACCTCAGGCGGCGCCAGGACGTCCGCGACGAGCGTGCGGAAGGCCGTGGCACGAACGCCCACCGGGAACGCCACTCCCGTCGTGCCCCGTCCGCCGACGAAGGACACACGGCGGCCGAGAAGCCCGACGATCTCCCGCCGGCGGAGCCCCCGTCCGACGAAGGTGATGACGTCTAGAGCCGGAGACCCAGCAAGGCATTGACCGCACGCGAGACCACTCCTGCGGCCCCCTCGACCTGCGCCGCGCCCTCGGCGGCCGCGGAGAGGGTCCGCTCCGCCCATGCGTCGACGGCCCGCAGCGCCCGGGGCGCGTCGAGGTCGTCGGCCAGAGCCCGCCGCAGTTCGTCGAGCACATCCGCCGGGTCTGCCCCGCCATAGCCGCTGACTGCCATCCGCCAGCGGTCCAGCCGATCCTCAGCGTCGTCGAGATCGGCGTCATGCCATTCCCAGTCCTGCCGGTAATGGTGTGCCAGGACCGCGAGCCGGATGGCCGCCGGGTCTGCGCCCTGCATGCGCAAATTACTCACCAGCACCAGGTTTCCCAGGGACTTACTCATCTTCGCGCCGTGATATCCCACCAGTCCGGCATGCACGTGGTGCCGCGCGCCGGGACCGTGCCCGATGCCGTCGGCATCGTCGATCACACGAGAATGGGCCGTGCTCATCTCATGGTGCGGAAAGAGGAGGTCGTGACCACCACCCTGGACGTCGAAGGCTGCGCCCAGCCCCGCGCGTGCGATGACCGCGCATTCGATGTGCCAACCCGGCCGCCCGGTTCCCAGCTCACCGCCGTCCCAAGCCGGCTCCCCTGGACGCTCCCGGCGCCACAGGAGGGGGTCCAGCGGGTGCCGTTTTCCCGGGCGGTCGGGATCTCCACCGCGGGCAGCGAAGAGGTCCGTCATGGTCCCGGCTGTCAGATGACTGACCAGGCCGAAATCACGGTCTGAACCGAGATCTGCATAGACGTCTCCGAGGTCGGGGCGGTCTCCGCCGGCTCCAGGGGGCAACGGCACCCGGTATGCGAGGCCCCGGATCACCAGATCGTGGACGACAGCACTGACCTGGGGAACCGTTTCGACAGCGCCCAGGTAGACCTGAGGAGGAATCACTCCCAGAGCAGTCATGTCCTCCGCGAAGAGCGCTATCTGTGAGGCCGCCAGGGCTCGCCAGTCCTGGCCTGTGGCGGTCGCTCGTTCCAGGAGCGGATCATCCACGTCGGTGACGTTAGAGGCATAGGTGACGTCGATCCCGGCGTCCAACCAGGCACGAATCAGCAGGTCGAAGGCGATGTAGGTGGCCGCATGACCTAGGTGGGTCGCGTCGTACGGCGTGATGCCGCAGACGTAGATGCCGGCTCTTTCGGCACCGGAAGCCGTGAGGGGCACGATCTCGCTCCTCGTCGAGTCGAAGACCCGGACCACCGCTCCCCGGCTCGGGGTGTCGGGCAACTGTGGGATCTGAGGAGAGGGCCACGTCAACACTTCCACAGCCTACCCGCAGAAGCCCGCCCCTCCGCTGCCTGGCACTCGGCCCGCACGTCAGCCCATCACGGGGAAAGGGTGCAGCACATGGGAAAGCAGCAGCACGATCACCACAGCAGCTGCCACGATCCGATAGACCACGAATCCATCGAAAGAATGCTGTGAGATCAGCTTGAGGAAGCCGATGATGACGACGTAGCCGACCGCGAAGGCGACGAGAGTGGCCACCGCGGTCGTCGCGGAGCCCGCTTGACCCGGCGCAGCATCAGCCGTGAAGGACTTGGCCAACTG
>JAATES010000173.1 GCA_015655615.1 Actinomycetales bacterium | reverse complement strand
GTCGCGCCGTCGGCCGCTGTGTAGTCGAGGTTGTCGATCGCTCCGGTGCCCTGGATCGACCACGTCCAATCGGAGTCGTCCGGCACCTCAGCAGCGAAGGTCGGTGCCTCGAAGGTGAACGAGGACGTCGCCGTGCCCGTCCCGGTGTCGTTGAAGATGCAGCCTGCGAAGTCCCGGCCTTCGAAGCCGTGTGTGTCGAGCTCACCGGGAACGTAACGTCGATCAGTGCGTTTGGGTCCCACCGAATATGAGCCGATCTCGGTGCCATCCTTACGCAGCGTGATGTCGACCTTCTGGTTGCTCCGCGTCGGATCGGCAGAACCGTCCCTCTCAATGGAGAAGGTGACGTCCCCCCAGGTCGCGGAGGACGGCAGGACCACGGAGAATCCGCCGTCCGCGGAGCCCTCCACGTCGTACCGGACCTTGCTCTGGACGGCCGCCTCGCTGGGCGCCTCGATCATCAGGAGCGTGGCCGACTCCGTCGCCCGGCCGAAGGCATCACCACTGTCCAGACCGGTGATGCCCGCGTCGATGCCCGCCATCCCCGACATGCTGGCGACCCGGGATTCCGCGCAGAACCTGACCTTCCGCTTGGTGTTCTGCGGCAGGTCTTCCGCGCTGAACGTCGGGCTGGTGAGGGAGACGGTGCCGGACACCGATACGACGGTGCTCACGGAGCACGAGTCTCCCCACCCCCATCCGACCGCCACACTCGAACCGGAACCGTTGCCCTTGAGGGTCGCGACGGCGCTGCGCTCTCCGGTGACCTGCTCGACCTTGACGATGTCCGGTGCGCCCACCCCGTTGACGGACACCTCCGTGCTGGCCGTGTCCCGCACAGTGTCGGAGTCGGGCCGCTGGGTATCGGAGTTCGCCGTCACCACGACCGTGGTCCCAGTGTTGGACACGCCGGTCACCTCGAAGGTGGCCTTGCCATCCGACCCGACCTGCTTGTTCTGGTCACCGTCGGGCCCCGTCACAGTGATCGATCCGGTATTGACCCCGGTGGCGGTGACGAACAGCTTCGCCTTCTCCCCGGTCTTGCCGTTCGCAACCGGGACCCAGGTGACCGTGGGGCGCGACGGAGCCCGGTACGCCCATGCCTCCACCGCTTCGGAGGGCGACGAGTCACCGACGGAGTTCCGGGAGACGGCGGTGAAGGTGTGCTTCTCATTGGCGGTGAGCCCGCTGAGCTCGACGGTGCAGGCACCTCCCGTGGGCACGCAGCTGGCCTGCAGGCCACCACTGCCCGTGACGACGACCTTGGACACCTGCGGAGTGGCCTGGGGCGCACTGGCGGAGAAGACGACCTCGGACTCCGTGTATGACTTGAGCGTGATCGTCGGAGTCTGCGGGATGGCCGAATACTCGAACACGAGTTCGCCGGTTCCCCGGTTCGCTCTGAACGAGGGGTCGGTGCTGTCCTGGAAGGTGTAGGACCCACGGAACGTCCCTCCCGGAGTGGGCTTTGCGCCGACCTCCGCAGGGATGCTCACGTCGATCTGGTCAGGACCTGCGACCGAGCACTCCACCGGGGCGGCGCAGTCGACGGAGTTGATGGTGCCGGAATGCCATCCGTAGTACGTGTCGATGACCGGCTGGATCTCGTCGAGCACGGAGATCCGGACCGTCGCGGGCCTGTCCTGCTCCGCGCTGGCCTGCAACTCCCGGGTGATCGCCGGTACGTTGAGCGTGACCGGAGGCGGCTGCGTGACCTGCACGAGCACCGTCGCCGTGATGGCTGGATCAAAGGTCTCCGGGCCGACGATCGTCACCGTCACCGCGTCGGGATTTCCGCCCTGCCGCGCTGTCTGCTGCGCCGTGACAGTCAGCGTGCTGCCGTTGTGGCAGTCGACGGCGAGCTGCGTGCTGGCAGCGGCCACGCACTGGAACTGCAGGCCGGCGATGTCGGCCTGCGTCTTGCGCTCCCAGGAGACCAGCTTGGCCAGAGAATACGTCCCGGTCTATTTGGGCGTCAGGCTCAGGACCGTGACTCCACTGCTGATCTGCGGCGGCGGGTTCAGCAGCGAGATCTTGATGCCGAAACGCAGCACGGTGCGCGAGGCCGGGACCCCCGTCCACTGCACGGTCACCGAGCACCCGTCGCGAGTTTCGGTGCCGTCTCCAGCGACATAGACCAGAGTCCCGTTCCCCGACGTGCGGCAGGTCGCCTGCGGGCGCAGTCCGTCGGTATGCGGTTCAGCCACGATCTCCACGTGCCGACCCTGGAAGGCGGTGACCTCGGAGGCGAGGTCGATGGCGACACCCGCCGGGTCGCCTTCGGTGGCCGTGAAGATCTTCGTGGAATCCGACCGCACGGGCCGGAACGACGACTCCGCGGGCACCCGGACGAATCCGTAGGAGATCACGTCGACACCGCCGGTGGTGGCTGGGGCACCCGACACCGAGAAGGGCAGGACCTGCGAGGTGTCCGACAACGTACCAGACACCGTGGTCTCATCGGAGGCAGCCGCACCGGCTGGCGTGCCCACCAGAGCGAGTGCCAGAGCGCCACCGGCCCAGGCCACCTTGCCGTCGATGACGTTGACGTCGAATGCGTCGTCGACGACGTCGGCCGCGCTCACCACCGTGTCGGTCACGCGGGGAAAGGTCGGTACGCTGCTGGCTGTCGCCACCACCCGGATGCGAGCCGACGAGGTTCCGATCACCCGGGACTGCGTCGATCCGCCCGCTGTCGTGGTCGCGGCCGAGTCTGCGGCCAGCGAGGTCTCCAGCGTGTATTCGTAGACGGTCGGCGTGTCGGCCACAGTCAAGGACAGCGAGGTCGCGCCTGCGGGGACCGCCACGGGCGTCCGGACGACTCCCTGAGCCGTGGTGTCGACGCGGTCGACGGTCAAGGTTGCTACCTGGCCCGGCGGAATCGTGTCGTTGAGCGTCGGGTCCAGGCTGACCGTCGATCCGGCGGCCCCGAAGCCGTAGTCGTTGAATGCCACCGGTGCCGGTTCACCGTCGATCACGGCCACCTGCGCCTCCGCCTGGTCCGAGGCCTTGCCGTCGCTGATGGTATAGCTGAAGACGATGGCCTGTCCGGTGTGCGAGCCCAGCGCGGTGACCCGCAGGGTTGCTCCGTCGTCGAGGATCTGCACCTCGCCGCCGGCAGCGGGCTGCTGCACCTCCGTCGCGAACACCTCGACGCCGTCTGGGTCGGTGTTGTACCGCGGAACCGCAAGATCGACGTATCCGCCGGAGAAGACCGCTCCGTTGAGAGCCTGGCTCTGCGGGGCTCCGTTGGCCTCCGGTGCCGACACCATGAAGTACGCCGTGGCCTGAGACACCGCGTCCGGATGCCCACGGGTGTAGATGCTGTAGGTCACCGGCACCAAGCCCGCCGTGGCCGGGGCCAGGAACCTCAGCACCGACCCGGACG
>JAATES010000305.1 GCA_015655615.1 Actinomycetales bacterium | reverse complement strand
GTCCACATCCAGGCCGGCCAGTCGCCGCATCTGCTCGCGCAGCACTTCTGCCTTCCACAAGCGTTGCGCCGCCAGTGAGACATGTCCGAGTTCGCCGCCACCGACTCCCCCCGGGCCCGCCTCCGGCCACACCGTGGGCACACGGTCGGGTGAGGCCGACAGCACGGTGACGGCGTCGGCCCGGTAGAACGCGTCGCGTCCGGAATCCGTGATCCGGGCTTTGACCACTTCCCCAGGCAGGGAGTGCCGGACGAAGACGACCCTGCCGTCCAGCCGGGCCACGCAGTGACCACCGTGTGCGACCGGCCCGACTGTGAGCTCCACCAGGTCGCCGGGCATGACGCCGGACGAGTCGGTCATGACAGGTTCTCCGCGCGGTCCCGCAACCCGTCGGAGGACTTCGGTCCGCCCAGCCGGGCCTCGGCCGACGTGGTCACGGACTCCATCTGCCAGGGCACGGATGCCACGACCACCCCAGGGAGGAAGAGCAGGCGGCCCTTGAGCCGGAGCGCGCTCTGATTGTGCAGCAATTGCTCCCACCAGTGCCCCACCACGTATTCCGGGATGTACACCACCACCAGGTCACGTGGGCTGCTGCGGCGAATCGACTTCACGTACTGCATCACCGGGCGGGTGATCTCCCGGAAGGGCGAGTCGAGCACGCGCAGGGACACCGGGATGTCGAGCTCGTCCCATTCCCGCAGCAGGCGAGTCGACTCCTTCCCGTCCACTGCGACGGTCACGGCCTCGAGCACCGAGGGGCGGGTGGCGCGGGCATAGGCCAGCGCCCGCATCGTGGGCTTGTGCAGCCGAGAGACCAGGACGATGGCGTGCACCCGGCTCGGCAAGGCGCGACTCGCGGAGAGGTCGGGGTCCAGCGCGACTTCGCGCGCGACGATGGCATAGTGACGACGGATGCCCTTCATCACCACGAACACCACCGCCATCAGCAGCAAGGCGAGCCAGGCCCCGTGCGTGAACTTGGTCAGCAGCACGATGATCAGCACCAGCGCGGTCAGCATCAGGCCGAAACCGTTGACCGCTCGGCTGCGCACGATGCGTCGACGCGCCGTCCGATCCACCTCGGTGCGCAGACTCCTGGTCCAATGGCGGACCATTCCGAGTTGCGACAGCGTGAAGGACACGAACACCCCGACGATGTACAGCTGTATGAGCCGGGTCACGCTGGCATCGAAGATCCACACCAGGCCCCCAGCGACCGCCGCGAGGGCAATGATGCCATTGGACAGCGCCAGGCGGTCGCCGCGCGTGTGCAATTGGCGCGGCAGGTAGCCATCGCGGGCCAGGATCGACCCCAGGATCGGGAAGCCGTTGAAAGCCGTGTTCGCTGCGAGCAACAGGATCAGTCCGGTGACCACGCTGACGATGTAGAAAGCCGGGCTGAAACCGCTGAAGGCGGACTGCGCCAGCTGGCCGATGACGGGATGCTGGACGTAGTCGGCGGGCACGGGCTGCCCCTGGCTCAGCAATTGCGTGCGGGGGTCCTCGGCGATCTTCACCCCGGCGACGCGAGCCAGGAGCAGGATTCCCATGATCATCGTCAGCGCGATCCCTCCCAGCAGTGCGAGGGTGGTGGCGGCGTTCTTGGACTTGGGCTTGCAGAAGGCCGGGACGCCATTGCTGATGGCCTCGACCCCCGTCAGTGCCGCGGCACCGGAGGCAAAGGCCCGGGCGACCAGGAAAGCCCCGGCGATCCCGACCAGCCCGCTCTCATAGCCGGGCTCCGGAATCAGATCGAATGCGGCGCTCTCTGCGGGCGGTAGCGTACCGCCGAAATAGCGGATGAAGCCCACCACCATCATGACGCCGATCGCCGTCATGAACAGGTACACGGGTATCGCGAAGATCTTTCCGGATTCCTTGACACCTCGCAGGTTGAGCAGAGCCAGTACCACGATCAGGATCAGGCCGAACTGGGCCTCGTGGTCGCGTAACGCGGGAATCGTGCTGGCTGCGTACTGCACGCTGGCCGACACCGAGACGGCGACCGTCAGGACATAGTCCACCAGCAGGGCACTCGCTACCGTGAGGCCGGCATTGGCACCCAGGTTCACTGTGGCGACCTCATAGTCGCCGCCACCCGAGGGATAGGCGTGCACGTTCTGGCGATAGGACGCGACCACGGTCACCAGCACCGCGGCGACGGCCAGTCCGATCCACGGTGAGATCGTCATGGCAGCGACACCCGCGATGGAGAGGGTCAGGAGGACCTCGTCCGGCGCATAGGCCACGGAGGAGAGTGCGTCCGAGGCGAAGACCGGCAGCGCAAGACGCTTGCTGAGCAGCGCACCCTCCGAACGGTCACTGCGAACCGGCCGGCCGAGCAGCAGCCGTTTGGTCGAGGACGCGATGTCTGGCACGTGGCAATGGTAGTCCGGCAGGCGACATCCAGCGCGCAAGGGTATAGCGTGTGCGATTGTGCACTTCGTCATCATGGGCTGCGGTCGCGTGGGCGCCACCTTGGCCCAGTCCCTGGAGGACCGCGGTCACACGGTCGCCATGATCGATCAGGCCGCTGAGGCCTTCCGCCGGCTGGGGCCCGATTTCGAAGGCAAGAAGGTCACCGGACTGGGCTTCGACCGCGACACGCTCCGCCAGGCGGGCATCGAAGACGCCTTCGCCTTCGCAGCCGTGTCCGACGGTGACAACTCGAACATCCTCGCAGCTCGGGTGGTGCGGGAGACGTATTCCGTCGACAACGTGGTGGCACGGATCTATGACCCGCACCGCGCAGAGATCTATCAGCGCTTGGGGATTCCCACGGTCGCCACCGTCCGGTGGACCTCCGACCAGGTGCTGCGCCGCATGCTCCCCATGGGTGCCACCGACGAGTTCCGAGACGCGTCGGGCAAGATCAGCCTGTGCCAGATCGATGTGCACCCTGGATGGCTGGGACGGTCGATCCGCCTGATCGATGACGTCACCGGCGCGCGGGCCGCGTACCTCACCCGCTATGGCGAAGGGGTCTTCGCCACCCCGGAGACCGTCCTGCAGGAGAACGACACGCTGCACATGGTCATCCCCGTCGACGACGTCCCCACCGTCGAACGGATACTGACCCGGCCCCCGGCAGGAGCTCAACCGTGAGAGTAGTCGTGGCCGGAGCCGGATCGGTGGGGCGGTCGATCGCCCGGGAGCTCATCTCGAATGACCATCAGGTCACGATCATGGACCGCCAGCCCTCGGCCATGCGGGTCGCCCAGGTACCCGCCGCGGAATGGCTCCTGGCCGATGCGTGCGAGCTGCCGTCGCTCCGCGAGGCCAAGGTCGACGAGTGTGACGTCGTCGTCGCCGCAACGGGCGATGATAAGGCCAACCTGGTCATCTCCCTGCTGTGCAAGACCGAGTTCGGAGTGCCCCGGACGGTGGCCCGGGTGAACAACCCGAAGAACGAGTGGATGTTCGACGAGTCCTGGGGCGTCGATGTCGCCGTCTCGACCCCGCGCATCATGACCGCCATGGTCGAAGAGGCCGTGGCCATCGGCGATCTGGTCCGGGTCTTCACGTTCAACCAGTCCGGAGCGGACATCCTCGAGATCACGCTGCCGGAGGAGTCCCCCGTCGCCGGAGTGCGGTTGGGCCAGATCACCTGGCCGTCCGGGATCGTGCTCGCCGCCGTCATCCGCGACACCCGGCCGTTCTCACCCACCGACGACGACACCCTTGAAGTGGGCGACGAACTGCTGCTGGTCAGCGAGCAGTCGTCGGACCAGCTGGCACTGCACGCGCTGCTGGTCGGCGAGCCGGCGGCCTAAGCCGACGTGTGCCGCCTCCCGGCTCTCACGGCTGTCGGCGGGCCTTCTTCTGGCCTGCTGCGGTTCGTTCGCCGGGCTTGACGAGCAGCCACGTGAGCCAGAGCACGAGGGCCCACAGCGGCACACCCATCACCAGACGGGCCGTGCCCAACCAGCCCACCCAGTCCGCCAGATACAACGGCAGCTGGACCGCCAGCCGGATGCCGAAGAGGCCGACCCACAACCAGGTGGCCCAGGAGTAGCGCCGCAGGGACCGCGGATCCTCGCGCCACTTCGACCATCCTTTGGTCGCGCCGCTCTGAATGCGTTCCGCATTGGTGAAACCGGCACGCAACGCCTCGACGACCACGCCCACCACTGGCCACTTGACCAGGACCGATAGCACAAGCACCACGAGGTACGCGGCATTGATCAACAGCCCGGGAAGATAGTAGTCCGAGGCGTTTCCCGACCGCCAGGCCCAGAACACCCCGATGGCGACCCCCAGGACACCGGAGAACGCCTGGGTGATCGGGGTGCGCTGAATGAGGCGGGCGCCCACCGCCACCAGCGCGACCGCGCTGGAGGCGACCAAGGGGACCAGTAACGAGCGGGTCACGACAAAGGCCACGACGAAGACAAGTCCTGGCAGCATCGACTCCAGGAGTCCGCGTCCTCCGCCGATGGACTCCAAGGGGTGGAACTCGTCGGACGTCAGGCTGCGCATCCCGGCCCCCGCAGCGACGTCGGCGACCAGGATCGCCTCGACCTGCGCCTCGTGCTCCGGCGAGTCAGACACGGTCACTCCCCCGGCCGGGCACGCAGCTCATAACGCGGGTTGAACATGGTGGGCCGACCGCCGACTGCACTGGCAAAGCCCTCGACCCGCAGCCGTCGCCCCGGCACGATCCCTGCGATCTTGCGCCT
>JAATES010000378.1 GCA_015655615.1 Actinomycetales bacterium | reverse complement strand
TCAGGTCGGCGTCCTCGGCCTAGCAGACGGTGGCCACCTCACACGCGATCTCTCCATCGAACGACGGGGTGGCCGAAACGGACGCCGCACCAGTCTTGACGGTCAGCTTGACGTTCTGGCTCGTGAACCGCCCTGTGCCCTCCTTGTAGGCGAGAGTCGTCTGCCCGGTGGAGATCTCGAGCCAACCGTCCTTTCGTTCGGCGGAGTATGCCGTCGGTTCATACGAGTCGCGCCCCACGACGTTGAAGGTGGGTTCATCGGTGAAAGCGCCGAGTTGTGCGTATTCGGCACGGATGAGGCGCGGCGAGAGCACTTCGAACCGGGCGTTTCCCGACATCACGACCTGAGTGGACGGGACCTGCGCCTGGGCAGGGGCGGGCTCTGCGACGACGGCCAGCACCGTGACGAGAGCCAAGCTCCCGGCGAGTGCGACGGACGACATGAGGCTCGTAAGGGAGTGCCGTCCCCACCCGCCTGCGGTCCGACGACGATCCGTTGCCAAGATCGGATACTCCACTGATCCTCCTCGATCAGGATGCCGCACGCGGCAGACAAGAAGCGGAACCGCTGCGACGGCATCGTCAGCACTATCGAGTTCCACGTGGAGCATAAAGTGAGCTATTCCGGACGTCAACAGGACAATACCGAACTCCCGTGCCAAAGCACCCCCGTCCACCCCCGAACCTCTCCGCGAGGCGTTCAACCCGCCCACGCTAGGCTGCTGAGCGTGCAGGTGATCCGGGAACTCGGCGAACTGCTGCGCGCCCCCGACTTCCGTCGCCTGTTGCTCACCCGCCTCACCAGCCAGTGCGGCGATGGCATCTTTCAGATGGGGCTGGCCACCGTCCTGTTCTTCTCTCCGGAGCGAGCCGCCACGGCAGGCGGTGTCGCCCTGGCCTACGCGATCATGCTCGCCCCATTCACTCTGGTGGGACCGTGGGCCGGAGTGCTGCTCGACCTGTGGCACCGCCGTCAGGTCCTCATCGTGGCCAACGGGGTCCGAGCCGTCCTCGCCCTGACCATCGCCGCGACGTTGTGGGTCTCCGGCCCGGATGCCATCCTCTACGCCTTGGTCCTGCTCACCTTGACGGTCAACCGCTTCATCCTCAGTGCGCTGTCGGCCTCGCAGCCACGAGTCGTCCCCGGTCCGCTGCTGCTGACGGCGAACTCTCTGGCGCCCACGCTGGGAACCGGTGCGGCGTTCCTCGGGGCGGGCCTGGCAGCGGCGGCCAGCATCGCCATCCCGGCCGGTCCCCATCGCAATGGCCTGCTGCTTGCCGCCGCTGCGGCCCTCTATGCGGTGGCCGCAGCGATCCCCCGGCGGTTCCGGCCGGATCAGCTGGGTCCCGAACGGCTGGCCACCACTGCTCAGGTGCGCCGCGAGCTGCGCACCTTCACCCGGGGAATCGCGGCAGCGGCCCATCACCTCCGCGAGCGCCGGACTCCCGCCCTTGCCCTGACGGTCATCGGGGTGCACCGGCTGCTCTACGGTCTGATGTTCGTCGCCTCGCTGCTGATCTCGCGCAACCTCTTGTCGAGTTCCTCCTCTGCCGACGCGGCACCCGGCCTCGGTGCCTTCTCCACGGCCCTGGCCGCCACGGCCGCCGGCGGAGTGGTGGGTGCCGTGCTCACACCAGTGCTGCGCGACCGAGTGCCCCATCACCGGTGGGTGGCGCTCGCCCTCGCAGTGGCGGCCCTGGCCCAGTTGCCCTTCTTGCTCACGGCGAGCCTGACCACGCTCGCCGTGCAGGCCGCACTGGCGGGATTCGCGGCGCAGTCACTGAAGATCAGCGTGGACACCGTCGTACAACGCGACACGGACGACGCCTTCCGGGGCCGGGCCTTCGCACTCTACGACGTGATCTACAACGCCATGTTCGTCGCGGCCGCGGCCCTGGCCGCCTGGCTGCTGCCCGATGCCGGCTACTCCCGACCCGCCTACACCGTGGTGTCCGTCGCGTTCGCGGCCCTCGGGCTGTGGTACCTCCGGCAGGGCCAGAGAAATCCCGTGCGCGATGTCGGAGGCGCCACCTAGGGTGGGTACTCCCCTCCCGCCCGACGATCGGAACGCCCTTGACTGACGCCTCCCGCGCCGCCGCCGGCTCCGGCCAGCCGGCTGAGGTCAGCACCGCATCCGCGAGCGTCGTCTCCCCCGGGTGGAAGCGCCGTGTGGGGTTCTTCCTCGCCGGGCAGACTGCCTCGCTGCTGGGGTCCTCGGTGGTCCAGTACGCCATCTTCTGGCATCTCACCCTCGAGTCCCGTTCCGGCTCCGTGATGACCCTCGCGATCCTCTTCGGATTCCTGCCCCAGGCGATCATCAGCATCTTCGCCGGGGTATGGGCGGACCGG
>JAATES010000001.1 GCA_015655615.1 Actinomycetales bacterium | reverse complement strand
GTCATTGACCAGGCTCTGGCCGGACGGACTCCGAGTGGCGATCACTGCTCGTCAGCCCGTGGTGGCCGTGCCGCAGTCGTCCGGCACGGGCTATACCCTGCTGGACGCCGACGCCGTGCAGGTGGGCACGGCGAAGAAGACGCCGAAGGACCTCCCCGTGGTCGACCTGCCGCTGACGGGTGAGAACCAGCGGGTCCTCGAGGCCGTGCTCGTGGTGCTCAATGGGCTGCCCGCGGACCTGTCCAAGGAGGTCAAGGGTGTCAGCGCGCAGACTCAGGACGACATCACCCTGACGTTGCGCAGCGGTGCGACGGTCCGTTGGGGGGGCTCAGAGAAGACGGCGTTGAAGGCTGCCGTCCTGCAGACCCTGCGAACCGCCAAGGTGTCGAAGGGATCGAAGGTCTTCGACGTGTCGGCGCCGAGTGCGCCCATCACCAAGTGATCGGCCGGGTTCAGGAGTGCGACGGGGCCTCGCCTGGTGTCACTGCGCGCGGTCATCTGAGATTCTTGGCGACACGCCCGCCGAGGTCGTTGGTCCAGCACGAGGTGCCGCCTACCGTCTGGGTGGCAGCAGTACCTGACATAACTCTGAGCCTCAACCTGAGGGTTAGAGTTGCCGATCGAGAGGTTTCGCCGTGGCAGCTCCGCAGAACTACCTGGCCGTCATCAAGGTCGTCGGAATCGGCGGCGGAGGTGTCAACGCAGTCAACCGCATGATCGAAGTGGGCCTCAAGGGTGTGGAGTTCATCGCGATCAACACCGACGCCCAGGCGCTCCTGATGTCGGATGCCGACGTCAAGCTCGATGTCGGCCGGGAGCTGACCCGGGGGCTGGGGGCAGGCGCGGACCCCGAGGTCGGACGACGGGCGGCCGAGGACCATGAAGAGGAGATCGCCGAGGTCCTGCGCGGGTCGGACATGGTGTTCGTGACCGCAGGCGAGGGCGGAGGCACCGGAACCGGTGGCGCGCCCGTGGTCGCACGGATCGCACGGTCGCTGGGAGCGCTGACCATCGGTGTCGTGACCCGCCCCTTCTCCTTCGAGGGACGCCGGCGGGCCGGGCAGGCGGACGACGGCATCGAGGCGTTGCGCGCGGAGGTCGACACCCTGATCGTCATCCCGAACGACCGGCTGCTGTCGATGTCCGATCGCAGCGTGTCGGCACTGGCGGCGTTCCATTCGGCCGACCAGGTGCTGCTCTCCGGTGTGCAGGGAATCACCGATCTGATCACCACCCCGGGCCTGATCAACCTGGACTTCGCGGACGTGAAGTCCGTCATGCAGGGCGCGGGCAGTGCACTGATGGGCATCGGTGCCGCTCGTGGTGAGGACCGGGCCGTGCAGGCCGCAGAGTTCGCTATCTCGTCGCCGTTGCTCGAAGCCAGCATCGATGGAGCGCATGGCGTGCTGCTCTCGATCCAGGGTGGATCCGACCTCGGGCTCTTCGAGATCAATGAGGCGGCTCGGCTTGTCCACGAGGCGGCCCACCCCGAGGCCAACATCATCTTCGGTACCGTGATCGACGACGCGCTGGGTGACGAGGTACGCGTGACCGTCATCGCTGCGGGATTCGACAGCGGCTCCGCATCGTTGCCGCCTGCCACTGACGCCCCGGCTGCGTCCCACGCCGCCGCGCCGTCTGCGCCGACCCGGCGGTTCCCGGATCGGCAGGCTCCGGCTCCGCAGACCGGAGCGCACGCGGTCGTACGTCCGGTCGTCCCATTGGATCACGAGGTCGATGAGACCGGACGCCCGACAGCCGACCGGTCAGTGGAGCCATCCAGCGAAGCCTCCGGCGGCGCCGCAGGGCAGGCCACGGGTTCCTTCGAGGTCCCGCACATCTTCGACGAGGAGCCGGCGCAACGCAGGCCCAAGCCGGACCTCGACATCCCTGACTTCCTCAAGTGAGATGCTGACCCCAGGTCTCGACGTCGACGAGGTGGATCTGGGGCCGGGATTACGTGCGGGATTCACCACCGTCGATGGTGGTGTGTCGCCGTATCCCTGGAACTCCCTCAATCTAGGCGGACATGTGGGTGACGCCCCTTCTCGCGTTGCCCGCAATCGCGAGCTGCTCAGCACGTGGATCGGTGCGCCGGTGGTCTTCGCGACGCAGGTACACGGCGCCGGCGTCGCCGACGTGGCGGGCCCGCCTGCCGGCGGCACCTGTGGCGAGTATGACGCCATGGTGACATCGGTGCCCGAGCTGGCGCTCGGAGTACTCGTCGCGGACTGCGTCCCGGTGTTGCTGGCAGATCCGATGGCGCGAGTGATCGCCGTGGCACATGCCGGCCGCGCCGGCATCACGGCGGAGGTGGTCCCCGCCACCGTGTCCGCCCTGCGGGCACGAGGTGCCCGTCAGATCCGCGCCGTCGTGGGACCGTGCATCTGTGCCGGCTGCTATGAGGTTCCGGAGGCCATGCGTGCGGACATGACCGCGCAGTGCCCGGCAGCCTATGCGTCGACCAGGTGGGGCACGCCCGCCCTCGACCTGCGTGCTGCCGTGTCGGCACAACTCCGCGAGTGTGACGTTGCCGACATCTCGCAGGTGGGTGACTGCACCAGGGAGGGTGAGCGCCGGTTTTCGCACCGCCGGGCCATGGCGCGCACGGTGGGGCCCGTGTAGACCGGACGTTTCGCCGGCTACGTGATCCTGGACTGATCTGCAGGTCATGGGCGTGTCGCGATCTGCCGCCCCGGGGCGAGAGTTACGGTGTGGTGCATAAGGGACGCTCCGGCGTCCGGTGGCCGTGAGGTTCTTCGCACGGCTGAAGAACCGAGGGGCAGCAGCCCGGCGGTGTCCAAGGGAAGACGGCAGAGATCGGAGTCGGCTATGGCCGGAGGAGCACTGCGTAAGACCATGCTGTACTTGGGTCTTGCCGATGACCGGGGCGAGACCGCCCGCGATGAGTTTGACGCTGACGCATACTACGACGACGTGGAGGCCGACGTGCCGCAGGACTACGACGCTCAGGTGACTCCGTTGCGGCGCGTCGAGCGGGATGCGCCGACTCGTCCGTCCGGAGATCTCCAGCGCATCACCACGGTGCACCCGCGCTCCTACAACGACGCTCGTGCCATCGGCGAGGCATTCCGTGCCGGGACCCCGGTCATCATGAACCTGTCCGACATGGACGATGCCGATGCCAAGCGGCTGGTCGACTTCTCCGCTGGCCTGATCTTCGGGCTGCACGGTGCGATCGAACGGGTGACCAGCAAGGTCTTCCTGCTCTCGCCCGAGCACGTCGAGATCTCGGGCGAGGACCAGAGCCGAGAGGGCTCGCGAGCAGGCCTCTACAACCAGAGCTGAGCGGTGGTGTTCTGGCGCGTACTGGAGTTCGCACTACTGCTCTACTTCCTGCTGCTCTTCGTCAGGGCTGCTCTGGGCTGGCTTCAACTCATCAAGCCGGACTGGCGGCCCCATGGTCCGATGCTGATCGTGGCGGAAATCACCTACTCGGCGACCGATCCGCCACTTCGATGGGTCGGGAGGCTTGTCAGGCCGGTGCGAATCGGGCCGGTGGCCATCGACGTGAGTTTCCTCGTCGTCGTCTTCGTGTGCTGGGTGCTGCTCCAGATCGTTGGCTTCTTGGGCCGGTGAGTGCCGTTCACTCGGTGCCCGCCCGGGTTCTCGTTGGCGCGAAGGTCGATGACCAGTGATAATGGTGCCGACCACCAATGGTGGTGTCTTGTGCGCCCGGAGTCCGCTACCGTTATTCCAGCGTTCGGATATGGACCGCATGATCCGCTCTATTCATTGAGGTGAACACGATGGAACTGCTGACGGCAGACGACGTCCTGAACAAGACGTTCTCGACGACGAAGTTCCGCGAGGGATACGACGTCGAGGAAGTCGATGACTTCTTGGACCTCGTCCTTGGCACATTGCGGTCGCTGTACGAAGAGAACGACGGCCTCAAGGCGCAGCTCGCGACGGGTCAGCAGAACGTCGAAGAGGTACCGGACGCGCCGGTACCGGGATCAGACCTCCCGCCGGTCGCGGAGAGCCCGGTCGAGGATGCAGTTGCGGACGGCTCCGAACTGGAGCAGAGCCGGGCGGCCGCACTCGCGGCAGAGGCGAAGGCTGCCGCAGCTGAGGCGAAGCTGGCGGAAGCTCAGGCTGCGGCCGAGGAAGCTGCCGCCAAGGCCCGCGACCTCGAGGCCGAGCTGGCGACGGCGCTGTCCGCGCAGGAGTCCGTGAGCACCCCTGCTG
>JAATES010000004.1 GCA_015655615.1 Actinomycetales bacterium | reverse complement strand
TCACTGCGACAGCCCTCCTCGAATCCAGCCCATCCGCGCCGAGCGCAGCTCACTCCCCCGGGTACACGACCCCGACCTGCGCGCGCGCGGAATCCAGCGTCTGCAATACCTCCACGGTGTCGCGCCAGGGGTTGCGAGCACTCTGCTGCACACCTGCCGCCAGGCACCGGGCGACCTCCGCGGCCTCGAACGCCAGTCCCGCATGCCCCGCCGGGAAGTCCGAGGCGATCTCGCGGGTCACGCCGTCGGGCAGATGCACCCGGATCGCGGCCGGGCAGTAGAAGTCACCCGGCACCTCGATCCATGCCTCGGTCCCGGCGATCACCGCGGTGGTCGCCGACTTGGCCCACAGCGTGGTGGACAAGGTGGCCTGTGCCCGGCTGGCGTATTCGAGCACCAGCGACACCTGGCCGTCGACCCCGGTGTCGGTCAGCCGGCCCTTGGCGGTCACCGAGACCGGCGCTCCGAGGAGGTCGTGCGCGTAGGCCACCGGATACACGCCGAGGTCCAGCAGTGCGCCTCCCGCCAAAGCCGGGTTGAGCAGCCGGCCCGCCGGGTCGAAGTCGAGCCGCTGGCCGTGATCGGCGATGACGGAGACCACCTCGCCGATCTCACCGGAGTTGATGACCTCGTGCACCAACGCGGTGGCCGGCAGGAACCTGGTCCACATGGCCTCCATCGCGAAGAGGCCCTGGCGTTCGGCGGTCGCGAAGACGTCCAGCGCCTCCGCGGCGTTGCGGGCGAAGGCTTTCTCCACCAGGACCGGCTTGCCTGCCGCCAGCGCGAGCAGCGCATGGGCGTGGTGGTGGGAGTGCGGGCTCGCCACGTAGATCGCATCGACCTCGTCCGAGGCGACGAGGTCCTCGTAGGAGCCGAAGACGTGCGGGACCTGGAAGTCCTTGGCGAAGGCCTGCGCGTTCTCCAAGGAGCGGGACCCCACAGCGGCGATGTGCGAGAGCGTGTAGTGCTGGACGGCGCGAGCGAACATCCGCGCGATGCCGCCTGCGCCCAGGATGCCCCACCGGATCGCAGGCGCCGTGCGCGGATCGGGGACAGCGGCTCCCTTGTCGACCACGGAGGACGGGGCGGGCAGGTCGTTGACAGCGTATGAGGTCATGGCACCATCATGGCCGTTCGGCTCAGCAGATGCGAACGCCTCGAAATGGGCGACCGCACCACCGGAGAGCTACGCGCTGCCGGACGATGACGCCGCGAGGACGAAGACGAGGAAGAAGACGATGTAGATGACCCATGCCGCGACCGTGAGGTAGCCCAGGACCAGACCGGCAATGGCCATGCCCCGTCCCTGCTCACCGGTCCGGTTGATCTGGCTCAACGAGATGTGGCCGAAGATCACCCCGAGGATTCCGCCTCCGATCAGGCCGCACACGAGCGCTGCGATCGCCATGCCGTTGGTGCCCCGGCTGAACGTCGTCGCATATGCCGCCTGCGGATAGGGGCCCTGCGGGTAGCCCTGCGGCGGGAGACCCGGAGGTGGCGGGTAGCCCTGCGGCGGGAGACCCGGAGGTGGCGGGTAGCCCTGCGGATAGCCCTGCTGCGGCGGCTGGGAGACCGGCGGGACCACCACCCCGTATCGCGGTGCGGCATACGGGGAGCCCTGCTGCGGCGAGGTGCTCACCGCCGGAGCGGACCACGGCTCCGCATCGCCCTGGGTGTACGGCGGGGGCATCGGGGGCTGCCAGTCGTCCTGAGAGCTCATTGCTGCCTCACTTGGTCGGGGCAGACTTCTTGGCTGCAGGCTTCTTGGCGGCGGGCTTCTTGGCCGTGGTGGCCGCACGCGTGCTCCGCCTCTTGACCGGGCCCTTGGCCCGCTTCTCGGCGAGCAGCTCGACTGCCTGGTCGAAGGTCACCGACTCCACTGACGCGTCACGCGGCAGGGTCCGGTTGGTCGTGCCGTCCGTGACGTACGGTCCGAACCGGCCATCCTTGATGACGATCGGCTTGGCCGAGGTCGGGTCCTCCCCCAGCTCACGCAACGGCGCCGTAGCCGAGGCCGATCCGCCGCGGCCGCGCTTGGGCTGCGAATAGATCTCGAGCGCCTCGGCCAAGGTGACCGTGAACATCGCCTCTTCACTGGGCAGCGTCCGCGAGTCGGTGCCCTTCTTCAGGTAGGGGCCGTACCGGCCGTTCTGCGCCGTGATCTCGGCACCCGACTCCGGGTCAGTGCCCACGACCCGCGGCAGGCTCAGCAACTGCAACGCATCGTCCAGCGTG
>JAATES010000375.1 GCA_015655615.1 Actinomycetales bacterium | reverse complement strand
CTTCAGCTCGATCTCGATGGTGGGCGCGGTCACGGGCACATAGGTGGTGGGATCAGTCTTGGCCACCGTGAACACCCGGAGGTTGCCATACTTCGGCAAGGTGACGGTCAAAGTGGCGCCAGCCGCACCTATCGGGACGTCAAGGTCGGAGGTGATGGTGTCGAACCCGGCCAGGGACGTCTGGATCCGGTACTTGCCCGGCCGGATCAGCCTGCCGCCGGTGACGGGGTCGGTGGGTTGGAGCGAGTCCGACCAGGTGATCGTGCCGTCCCCGTCCGCGCTCAGCCCGACGGTTCCCACCCCTGGCGGAGCGGACAGCACGGTGAAGGTCGCCGCCCGCAGGAGGTCCGGGACCGCATCGGTGGCGGCAGTGGTGCCGCTGAGCGAGAGCGTTCCGGAGAAGGTGACGCCACGTGGCTCGACGGTGATGGTGCCCAGGTCGGCGAGGGCCACCGAACTGCGCACGAAGTCCACGTAGCTCGAGGCCGTCACGACGATGTCCACCCGGTCCTCGACCAGCGGCAGGAAGAGGACATTGGCACCGGTGGCACACGGCTGGACGGTGCAGATCACGAACAGGCCGCTCGCATCGGTGCCCCGGTCGGCCACCGGGATCCCGGCCGTCGGCAGCTCCGCGGTCTCCCGGATCGGGGTCGTCCCGTTGTACCCGGTGACCCCGGTGACCTCCACCATGGCGTGCTGGACCGGATCGGAGAGGCCTGCGGTCTTCTGCGTGACGACCTGGGACTGGACCGTCGGCACGCCGGCGGTCAGCACCAGCTGGGCCGCGACCTCTTGGTTGAGCCCGACCTCCAGGTGCGAGATCGCCCCTTTGAGTCCGGCGTTCGCTGGGTCGACCGCACTGATGGCGTAGGTCTCGTTCGTCAGTCCGGTCAGCAGGACGAAGCCGGAGGAGTTCGTCGTCCCCTGGGTCGCGGTCGCCCCCGTGGACTCGACCTTGGCGGTCGCCTGCACGTTGTCCGCCGCCTGGAGGTTTCCATTGCCGACGGCCGTGAGGACGGTCAGGGAGAGGCGTCCCAGGCGGTCCAGCGTCGGGTTGTACTGCTTGGCATCCCCGCCCATCAGCGAGAGCGTGACACCGACCAGGTCCGAGACGAACTCGGTGCCTGCCGGAGTGAAGGTCTGCACCTGATAGGTGCCGCTCGCCAGCCGGTTGATGGAGTACGCCCCCATGGCGGAGATGTCGGCGAAGGCACAGTAGCTGTCGGGCGCACCGGTGACCTGGCACTCTCCGGCGCTGTCGGTGGCGCAGGGATAGGCCACCGGGGTGGTGGCGGTCGCCATGGTGGCGACGACGCACGTTCCTGCGGGCAGCGTCCCCACCCGGGATTGCACGTTCCCGTTGATCGACGGGGAGGGGAACAACGCGGCGGTGGCTGCTTCGACGACCGCGTTCATCGGTACCTCGACGTTCACGGTGGCGGGCTCGTATCCGGGGGCGGTGAAGGTCAGCTGGTAGCTGCCGGGATACAGGCCGGAGGCGGCACCTGCGGCGGGCAACGTGTACTGCAGTTCCGGCTGGGCGCGAGTCGAGAGGGTCGAGGTCGTGCCGTCAGATGCCCTGACCTGCGTCGAGACTGACACCTCGCAGGTCTCTGAGGGCCGGATCCGGGGGCAGGTGATGGCGGCGCCGGTGGTGGCATCGACTGCCCGGCCACGGATGTGCGACGTCGCGGTGAGCCCGTTGCCGTCGATGGCGGTCAGCACCAGGGCACTGGCGACGACTCGGCCATCGCGGACCTTGACCTGCGCGAAGGTCGTGGTGTGCCCGAAGACCTGGCCGGACAGCACATAGGTGCCCGCTGCGATGCCGTCGAACCGGAAACTCCCCTCGCTGTCGGAGGCGCTCATGGTCTTGTAGGTGTTCGACTCGTTGGACAGGATCATGCCGGCACCGGTCAGGCCCGCCCCCTGGTCGTCACGCACTGTGCCCTCGACGGTCCCACCGGCCTTGGCGGTCTGGACGGAGATCGACGTGGCGGATCGCTTCGCCGTGAGCTTGACCTTGCGCACCTGGGTGAGGTACCCCTCGCCGCTCACGGTCACGGTGTAGGTGCCCGGCACCGGGAGGTCGGGCAGGATGAAGGTGCCGGCGTTGTCGCTGCCGGTCACGGTCGTGGCCGTGCGGACGGTGTCGCCCCGCATCGCCGTGACGGTGAGGGCACCCAGCCCG
>JAATES010000127.1 GCA_015655615.1 Actinomycetales bacterium | reverse complement strand
CGAGTGCGGCGTCGACAGGATCACGATGGACGCCCTGGCCGAGCGCTCCGGCCTCGGCAAGGGCACGGTCTTCCGGCGGTTCGGCACCCGGTCCGGCATCTTCCGGGCGCTGCTCGACGAGAGCGAGCGGGACTTCCAGGGCCGGGTGATGTCCGGGCCGCCGCCCCTAGGCCCCGGTGCCGAGCCGCTCGACCGCCTCGTCGCGTTCGGCCGCGAGCGCGTGCGGTTCCTGCTGGACAACCGGGAGATCGCCCGGGCAGCACTGGACACCCGGGCGGTGGTCCCCTTCGGCCCGCCGGCCGCGATGTCCCAGATGCACGTCCGGATGCTGCTGCGGCAGATGTCCACCGACGCCGCGGACCTCGACGTCCTGGCGATGCAGCTGACCGCGGCGCTGGACGTGCCGCTGCTGCTCTACCTGCCGGGAGGAGCCGACGGGGCGCCCGAGCCGGCGTTCGCCGACCGCCTGTCCCGCGGGTGGGAGGACCTGGTCCGCCGGCTGTTCGGCTGAGGACCGGTCGCCCGCTGCAGGAACTCATCGGAGTTGTCCGCGCGGCGCGGCGGTGAACCTGCAGGCGGACAACTAGGCGAGACGCCGTTCGTCTCACCTTCGTGTCCGGATCCTCGGGTCACGCGGGAAACGGAAGCGCGCACGGGCGAGTTCGCGCCGGCGGGCCGACCAACCCTTGTTCGCCTGGCGGGCGGCGTCAGTGGTGCAGGCGGATCGGCATCATCAGGCCGATGTCATGAGGTCGATCGGCCGGGGCCACGCTGAGGGAGAACCGGTCGTCGAGCGTCAGCGCGACGTCCTCGGCCTGAGCGGCGCGCACGGCGTCGAGCAGGAACGTCCTGGAGAAGCCGAACGCGTCTCCCGCTCCCGGAGGAGCGAGATCCACCTGGCCCTCGTCGAGCCGCACGACGACGATGTCATCCGCTCCGTCGACGCTTTCGACCAGGTCCTGGGACCTGACGGTCGCGCTACGCGACGCGCCCGAGCGCAGGAGCTGCTCGTAGTCCGGGTACGCCGCGTCGAGGGGCTCTCCACGAAGGCCAAGGACCTCGAGGAAGCGGGTGCTCAGCGCGACCGTGCCGACGTCGGGCAGCGGCCCGGCCACGATCTGCTCGAGGAGCGCGAGCGGCGCGACGACCCGGACCGGTGGGCCTGAGAGCTGCCGAACCGACACCGTCGCGATGGCGAGGCGGAAACGATCGCAGGCGACGAGACGCAACGCGGTCCCGTCGAGATGCAGCAACACGCCGGCGAGCCCGGGCCAGGCCGGATCGGCGCCGCCCACCGCGTGCCGGACCGCCTCGACCGCCTCGACGAACTCCTTGGCCACCAACGAACAGCATCCAGGCTGGGCCAAGATGTCTTCGGCCGCATCGAGGTGAGCACTGGCCGCGACCAAGTCCTGCTCGAGCCGGTGGCGATGGCGCGCCAGGACGTCGTGAGCCTCGTGAGGCGCCTCGAGGACGGCCACCAGGTCGACCACAGGCAGCCCCGCCTGCCGCAGGCTCGCAATCAGCCGAGCCGTGTGGACCTGCGCGGAGGTGTACCAGCGATACCCCGTCGCGGGGTCGACGTGCGCCGGGCGGAGCACCCCGGCCGCGTCATAGAACCGCAACGCGGACACGGGCGGTCCGCCTGCGCGGGCAAGGGCTCCGATGCTGAGGAGGTCGTCGTGCACGGGCCAACTGTGAACCCTCGACCAAGGCGAAGGTCAAGCCAACACGACACCAGGCGCACTACGAGGCGGATTCGTCAGCGCGATCCTGGTCGTTGCTGACCACGTCAGCAGCCGCAGCACGGGCCTCGGGTCCAGGCCGGCGAGCGCATGTCGCGCACAAGGCCAGGCACGCCGCGGTCACCCCCAGAGCCCAGCCGGGCGACGCGTGTTGGGCGAGCGCGCCGAGGATCGTGTTCGTCACCATCACCGGCACGAGCTGCACCAGCCCCACGATTGCCTGCACCCGGGCGAGGTGCGTCCGCGGTGCGCTGCCCAGCACCAGAGGTGCCAACCGCGCCACGAACATCCCGTTCCCGAACCCGAAGAGCAGAGCGCCGGCGACGACAACCGCCACCTCCCTGGGACCCCCGAGCGTCGGACCAACCGCGAGGACGAGTGCCCCAGCCGCACTCACCGCGAGCCCGGTCGCAGCCGGAGCCGCTCCCACCCGCGGCGCGACCTGCCGACGTCGAGCCGTCATAAGAGCAGCACTGATCACCCCGACACCCACCGCGCCCGCCACCACGCCGGTCGAACCCGGCCCCCAGCTCGACGCCCGACCCAGCAGCGGCACGAGAAGAGACGGGACGGGCAGCATCAAAGCGGCGCCCGCGCCCGCAAGGACGAGAGCGTCGCGCAGGCCGGGGGCACGGGCCACGACGCGAAAGCCGTCGACCAGGTCAAGTCGCCGGCTACGCGACCCGTCGACGGGCCCGGCCTTCGACGACGAGCTGGCCATGTCCTGGACTGCGACGAGGACGCACAGCCCGACGCCCAGCAGCACCACATCACCCCACGCGATGGCGGGAAGCCCAACAGTCCCAACCAGGACACCGCCCAGCGGCGCGGCGGCTATCAGCACGGCCTGGCTCAAGCCCTGCCGTAGAGCAAGTGCGCGGGACAGCTGGTCGTCCGGGACGAGGCGGCGTGGCTGCGAACCCGCAGCTGGAAGGCAGAACGCGGTCACCGTGCCGAGCGCCAGCGACGACGCCATGAGCAACCAGGCCGGCGTTCCGAACCGCGCAAGCGCCAGAGCCAGAACGACGGTCAGCGCGAGCAGCACGGCCTCGCCGGCAATCAGGATGCGGCGCGCCCCCACGCTGTCGGCCACAGCACCTCCCACGAACAGCAGGACCAGGCGGGGCAACGCGCTGAGCGTCAGGACCAGGGCCGCCGTCGTCCCGCCAAGTCCAGAGGCTGCCCAGCCGAGCGCGAACATCAGCACGGCATCACCGAGCCGCGAGACGGTAGAGCCGCCGACCCAGGTGAGGTAGGAGCGGGGCAGCGCCCGCAGCGGGGTGTCGGTAACGGTCATGGCGGAACGCTCACGCCTCGACCTGGTCGAGGGTCAAGACGACGGAGCTCCGCTGGCCAACTCCGGGGGATTCGGCCACGCCGTGGCCAACTAGGTGGGATCTGGCCAACTGAGACGGGATCCCACAGCGCCGGCGGGGCAGGTCACAGTGTCACCTATCCGTGCAGCAGACCCGTGCCCTCCGGGCCGCACAACCTCATCACGGCTTCGATGGCGACGTCAGGAACGAGCCCCGAGCGCCGCGCTGAGGCGAAGAGCCGCACGTTGCGTAGAACCACCTCGGCGCCGCCTGACCAGACCGCGTACTCCATGCCGAGATCTGCGAAGGTCCGCGCTGTCCACGCAAGCGAGGCGCGGACGCTCTCCTCGTCCAGCATGTCCTCCGGCTTGACGTCGACGACCAGAGCGGTGCCGTCGTCCCGCAGTGCAAGGAAGTAGGAAAGCGTGCTCGATCTCGCGAACCGTCACGGCCAACGTCCATCATCGGCTGTGCGGCGACGCGCACGACGCTCGGGTCGAAGTCCGCGAGGGCGGCTTCGATCTCCTGCCCCTCGGAAGTCACGTACGTGGCCCGAGCCACGCTCATCTCCACGCATCGAGCGTCCTCCTGGGACAACTCAGATGAGATCCCACACTCGCGCCCGCGCCCGGGTGTGTGCAGGGGGAATGTCCGCGCATCCGACGAAGTTGAGTCATACAGGCTCAACTCTCGCCGCCCCGGCTTGCATCGTTCCCCGGGTCGACGCAGACTTGAGCGCAGCAGACTCAATGAAGGCCCCGCCGCACCGGGCGGAGGGCGGACGCAGCACTAGGAAGGCACACGCACATGGCACGAGCAGTCGGGATCGACCTGGGCACCACGAACTCCGTGGTCGCAGTCCT
>JAATES010000125.1 GCA_015655615.1 Actinomycetales bacterium | reverse complement strand
GTTCTCGCCGATCCCCGCCGTGAAGGTGAGCGCGTCGACGTGGCCCAGGTGCGCGTAGTACGAGCCCACATACCCCTTGATCCGGTGGTAGTAGACCTCGAGTGCGGTGCGGGCGTTCTCGTCACCGGCCGCCACCGCGGCGTGTACGTCCCGCATATCGGTGTGCCCAGACATGCCCAGCATGCCGGACTTGCGGTTCAGCAGCTCATCGAGCTGGTCGGTGTCGTAGTCGGCCTGCCGGGAGAGGTGGAACAGCACGGCCGGATCGATGTCGCCTGAGCGCGTGCCCATGACCAGGCCCTCCAGCGGAGTGAGTCCCATGGAGGTCTCGACGGCCTTGCCGCTCCTCACGGCGGAGGCCGACGCACCGTTGCCCAGGTGCAGGACGATGGTGTTGAGCTCCTCGTAGGGGCGCCCGAGCACCTCCGCGGTCTTGCGCGACGTGTAGAGGTGGGAGGTGCCATGCGCGCCGTAGCGGCGGATCGAGTACTTCGCGGCCAGGTCCCGGTCGATGGCATAGGTGTACGCGGCGGGCGGCAGGGTCCGGAAGAACGAGGTGTCGAAGATGGCCACGTGCGGGGTGTGCGCGAAGGCATGGCGCGCGGCCCTGATGCCGTCGACGTGCGCGCGGTTGTGCAGCGGGGCCAGCTGGGCGAGGTCGAGGATCTGCTGCTGGACGGCATCGTCGATGAGTGCCGGGCCGGAGAAGATCGCTCCGCCCTGGACGATGCGATGCCCGACGGCTGCCAGCTCAGACTCGTCGATGACCGGGCCGTGCTCGGCGAACATGCCGAGCACGAGCTCCATCCCGACCTCATGGTTGGGCACCGGCTGCTCGACGACGGTCTCACCGGCCGGGCCCTCGTGCTTGATGCGGCCCCCCATGGGCAGGCCGATGCGCTCGACGAGTCCGGAGGCGAGGGAGTCCTCGCTGTCCACGTCGATCAGCTGGTACTTGATCGAGGACGAACCAGAGTTGATGACTAGGACGAGCGTGCTCACAGCGTTCCTCTCGAGTTGCTGAATGCCTGGGCCTGGATCGCAGTGATGGCCACCGTGTTCACGATGTCCTGCACCAGAGCGCCGCGGGACAAGTCGTTGACTGGCTTGCGGAGGCCCTGCAGCACCGGTCCGATCGCGACCGCCCCGGAGGACCGCTGCACGGCCTTATAGGTGTTGTTGCCCGTGTTGAGGTCGGGGAAGATGAAGACCGTGGCCCGTCCGGCGACGCTCGACCCCGGCATCTTGGACGCCGCGACCGAGGCGTCGACCGCAGCATCGTACTGGATGGGGCCTTCGACGGACAGGTCGGGGCGGCGCTCCTTGACCAGGGCGGTCGCGGTGCGCACCTTCTCGACGTCAGCGCCGGTTCCGGATTCGCCCGTGGAGTAGGACAGCATGGCGATGCGGGGCTCGATGCCGAACTGCTCGGCAGTGGCTGCGGAGGAGATCGCGATGTCGGCCAGCTGCTCGGCCGTGGGGTCCGGGTTGACCGCGCAGTCTCCGTACGCGAGCACGCGGTCCGCCAGGCACATGAGGAACACCGAGGACACGACCGAGACCCCGGGCACGGTCTTGATGATCTCGAAGGACGGCTTGATCGTGTGCGCGGTGGTGTGGGCGGCGCCGGAGACCATGCCGTCGGCATAGCCGAGCTGCACCATCAGCGTGCCGAAGTAGGACACGTCCGGAACGATCTCTCGCGCCCGTTCCACCGTCATGCCTTTGTGCTTGCGCAACTCGGTGTAGACGGTGGCGAACTCGTCCAGGAGCTCGGAGGTGTGAGGGTCGATGAAGTCCGCTGCAGACAGGTCGAGACCCAGCTCGGCGGCCCGGCCACGGATCTGCGTGGCGTCTCCCAGGATCGTCAGATCAGCGACCTGGCGCTGCAACAGCGTCGACGCGGCCCGCAGGATCCGGTCGTCCCCGCCCTCCGGGAGCACGATGCGCTGGCGGTCCTCGCGGGCCCGGCTGAGCAGGCCGTACTCGAACATCAGGGGCGTGACGACCTGCTGCCGGGGCACGTCCAGGCTGGCCAGCAGTGCCTGCCCGTCGACGTTCTGCTCGAACAGTGCCAGCGCGGTGTCCTTCTTGCGCTGCGACTCATTGCTGACCCGGCCTCGGACAGCAGCGGTCAGGTTCGCCGACTTGAAGGTGCCCAGTGGTGTTCGGATGATCGGCAGGCTCGGGTTGAGGTCCCGGACCAGTTTGCCGATGATCTCCGGCTGGTCGAAGCCGCCGTTGAGGATGATGCCCGCCAGCGACGGGAAGTTGCTGGCGGTGTGCGCGACCAGCAGCCCGAGCAGGATGTCCGAGCGGTCGCCGGGGGTGATCACCACACCGCCGTCGGTGAGCCGGTTGACCAGATGCTCGATGTTCATCGCGCCGATGATCACATCGAGGGCCTCGCGGCCGAGGAGCTCCGGATCGCCATAGACGAGCTCGCCGTCGACCGCGTCGACCAGCTGCTGCACGGTGGGCGCCGACAGGAACGGCTCGTTGGGGATCACCCAGGTGGGGCTGTCACCGGTTGTCAGCACCGCGCGCAGCGCCTCTGCGGCGTCGGGCTGGGCACGGTTGACCACGGTCCCCACCACGGCCGCGTGGTGGGAGGCCAGCACGCCTGCGGAGACGTCGATCAGCTGCTGGATGTCCTCGGTGCTGCGCCCCGCGCCGGAGACCACCAGCAGCACCGGAGCATCCAGGTTGGCGGCGATCTGGGCGTTGAAGGAGAGCTCCGTGGGGCCTGCCACGTCCGTGTAGTCGGAGCCGACGATGACCACGACGTCGCATTCGCGCTCGATCTCGTGATACTTCGTCACGATCCGCGACAGAGCGGCCTCCTGGTCAGCGTGCACATCCTCGTAGTGGACCCCGGTGCTCTGCTCGACCGTCAGGTCGACGCCATCGTGGGCGAGCAGGAGGTCCAGCACGTAATCGCGGTCCTGCGGCGCACCGGGGGTGTTGTGGGAGGTCCGGGCGATGGGCCGGAACACCCCCACCCGCTTGACCTCGCGGACCAGGAGTTCGACGACTCCCAGTGCGATGGATCCTTTTCCGGTGTCGCCCTCGGGCGAGGTGATGTAAATGCTCCGAGTGACGGTCACTCGTTGTCGCCTCCTGTGCTGGATGTTGCCTTGATGTCGAGAGAGTCTGCGATGGTGCGGGCATCGGGCCACACCCAGTCGCGGACCTCGGGAAGGTCCTCGCCGTGGGCGCGGGTGTATTCGCGGGCTTCCACCCGGGCGTCCTGCATCTGCTGACGCAGGCCCGCATACCGGGACCCGAGGCCCGGAACGCGATCGATGACGTCGATGACGAGGTGGAACCGGTCGAGGTCGTTGAGCATGACCATGTCGAACGGCGTGGTCGTGGTGCCCTCTTCCTTGTAGCCGCGCACGTGGATGTTGTCATGGCCGGCGCGGCGGTAGGTGAGGCGATGGATCAGCCACGGGTAGCCGTGGTACGCGAAGACGACGGGCTTCTCCGTGGTGAAGATGGTGTCGAAGTCCTGGTCGGACAGGCCGTGCGGGTGCTCGTGGGGGTCCTGCAGGCGCATGAGGTCGACGACGTTGACCACCCGCACCTTGAGGTCGGGCACATGCTTGCGCAGCAGGTCGGCGGCCGCCAGCACCTCCAGGGTCGGCACGTCACCGGCGCAGGCCAGGACCACGTCGGGGTCTTCGCCGTCGACTTCGGTCCCCGCCCAGTCCCAGATGCCCAGGCCCCGCGTGCAGTGTGCGACGGCTTGCTCCATGGTGAGCCAGTTGGGCGCGGGCTGCTTGCCTGCGACGACCACGTTGACGTACTGGCGTGACCGCAGGCAGTGGTCGTAGGTGCTCAGCAGGGTGTTGGCGTCTGCGGGAAGGTAGACCCGTACGACCTCGGCCTTCTTGTTGACCACGTGGTCGATGAAGCCCGGGTCCTGGTGGCTGAATCCGTTGTGGTCCTGGCGCCATACGTGACTGGAGAGCAGGTAGTTCAGCGACGCGATGGGGCGGCGCCAGGGAATGTGGTTGGTGACCTTGAGCCACTTGGCGTGCTGGTTGAACATCGAGTCGACGATGTGGATGAACGCCTCATAGCTGGTGAACAGGCCGTGCCTGCCGGTCAGCAGGTAGCCCTCCAGCCAGCCCTGGCACTGGTGCTCCGACAGCATCTCCATGACGCGTCCGGCGCGGGCCAGGTGCTCGTCCACCGCGGGGGAGAGGTACTGCGCGTTCCATTGCTTGTCCGTCGTCTCGAACACGGCCTGGAGCCGGTTGGACGCGGTTTCATCCGGCCCGAAGATCCGGAAGTTGTCCGGGTTGAGCCGGATGACCTCGGCCAGCCATTGCCCGAGGACCTTGGTGGCCTCGGAGACCGAGCCGCCCGGGGTCGGCACATCGACTGCGGAGTCACGGAAGTCCGGCAGCCGGAGGTCCTTGAGCAGGAGCCCGCCGTTGGCCACCGGGTTGGCGCTCATCCGCAGGTTGCCCGCGGGTGCCAGTGAGGCGATGTCGGCGTCGAGTCGGCCGTCGGCGTCGAACAGCTCCCCGACCCGGTAGGACTCCAGCCACCCGCGGAGCACCTCCAGGTGCTCGGGCGTGTCGCGTGCGCTGGCCAGGGGCACCTGGTGGGCGCGCCAGGAGCCCTCCGCCTGCTGTCCGTCGATCTCCCGTGGGCAGGTCCAGCCCTTGGGGGTGCGCAGCACGATCATCGGCCAGGCCGGGCGCTCGACGTCGCCTGCGGCGGCGCGGGCCTTGATCTCGGCGATCTCGTCCAGCACCTCGTCGAGCACGGCGGCGAACCGGCGGTGGATGCTGAGGTGGTCCTCGTCGTCGAGGCCTGCGGTGAAGAAGTGCGGCTTGTGGCCGTACCCGATCATGAGCGCGCGCAGTTCGTCCTCGGGAATGCGTGCCAGGACGGTCGGATTGGCGATCTTGTAGCCGTTGAGGTGCAGGATCGGCAGCACCACGCCGTCGCGAGCGGGGTTGACGAACTTGTTGGAGTGCCAGCTGGTGGCCAGCGGGCCGGTCTCGGCCTCGCCGTCGCCGATGACGGCGGCGACCAGCAAGTCGGGATTGTCGAACGCGGCGCCGTAGGCGTGCGACAGGGCGTACCCGAGCTCTCCGCCTTCATGGATGGAGCCGGGAGTCTCCGGAGCGACATGGCTGGGGATTCCGCCGGGGAAGGAGAACTGGCGGAAGAGCCGTCGCAGGCCTTCCGCGTCACGGGTGATGTCCGTATAGGTCTCGGTGTAGGTGCCCTCGAGGTAGGAGTTGGCGACCAGTCCGGGACCGCCGTGCCCGGGACCGGTGAGGTACAGCGTGCTCTGGGCCCGTTCGGCGATGGCCCGGTTCAGGTGCGCATAGAGGAAGTTGAGTCCGGGCGTGGTGCCCCAATGGCCGAGCAGTCGCGGTTTGATGTGGTCGCGCACGAGGGGCTCACGCAGCAGCGGGTTGTCCAGCAGATAGATCTGGCCCACGGAGAGGTAGTTCGCGGCACGCCACCATCGATCGATGCGTTGCAGGGTGGTGTCGGTGACGGTGGTCATGATGGTCCCCTCCGTGCGTGATGGTGGTGTACCCCTCCATCCAACCGCATCGAGGCTCGCGAAGCTCTAGGACCTTGAGAGTTCATCTGGGCGATTTGCCGGTGTTTTGCGTCACGTTTGCCCTGGGGTGCAGCGCCTTCGTGGTCCGGTCGTCGATCTGTGCCGGTCATTGGCTACGGTGGTCCCATGAGCGTCACGACGTCCGCGCCCGGGAGCGAGGTCAGAGTCCCGCGTTCCTTCTGGCAGGTGGCACGCGAGCCCCGCATGATCACGCTGCTGGCAGTGTTCCTGGTGATCGCGGCCGTCTGCGGATTCCTGGGGAATTGGCAGCTGGACCGTGCGCATCAGCGAGCCCACCTGGCCGCCACGCAGGAACGCGTGGAAGCGGAGGCGGGCGGCGCTGAGCCCCTGGCTGAGCTCCTGGTCCCCCAGCAGACCTTTCCCGGGGAACTGGTGGGCCGTTCGGCGCTCGTCACCGGGACCTACGAGCCTGCCGGGCAGGCTTACGTGACCGGGCGCACTGTCGGGGGGCGAACCGGGTACCTGGTGCTGACCCCGTTGCGGGTCAGCGACGACGGGTCTGCGGGAGCCTCCTGGGCGCAGTTGTCCGGGCCGCCCGTGCTCCCGGTGGTGCGCGGATGGGTGGCGGATCTGGACGAGGTGCAGACACTGGCCCCGCCCACGGGCAGCGTGACGTTGACGGTCTATCTGCAGGCCTCCGAGGCCGCTGCGGAGGCACCGGACCGTCCGGGGGAGGTGGTCGCCATCAGCTCGGCCCAGCTCCTGGCGACCTGGGAAGGCCCGATCTATTCGGGCTATGGAGTGATCGCGCAGGCCGATCCGGCGTCGCCGTCCGCCCTGGTACTGCTGCCGAGGCCCGTGATCGACGGCGGCGACGGGCTCAACCTGCGGAATATCTTCTATGCGATCGAGTGGTGGATCTTCGCAGGGTTCGCGGTGCTGATGTGGCTGAGGCTGGTCCGGGATGCCATGCGCGGCGGGCGTGACCCGCTGGCATCGCATGATCCGCTGGCAGTGAATGACCCGCTGGCAGTGCCCGAAAAGTCCGGGCTGACCGACTCGCGGCCGTGACGTCACCGGGTGGGCGATACTTGATCCATGCGGATGACAGCGAAGGCGGATTACGCAGTCCGGGCCTGCCTGGAGCTCAGTGGCCGCTATCACGACGGCTACATCAAAGCCGAGGAGATCGCCGGGGCTCAGCACATTCCCGCCGCATTCGTGCTGGGAATCCTCAGTCAGTTACGCCGGTCTGCGATTGTCGAATCGAAGCGCGGACTCGACGGCGGATACCGCCTGGCCATGCCGCCTGATCGCATCACCGTTGCTGATGTGGTCCGTGCCATCGACGGTCCGCTGGCCAGTGTGGCCGGATCAAAAATGGAAGACGTGCTCTATGAGGGCTCGGCTGCTCACCTGCGCACGGTCTGGGTCGCCCTGCGCACCGCCATGCGGACTGTCCTGGAGACCACGACTCTGGCCGATGTGACGTCGGGGACTTTCGGGCCGGAGGTCATGGCTCTCGTGGCCCACGACGAGGCATGGATCACCCGGCCGCATGGTATGGACGTATTGTCCGATTTCTGGGACCATTCTCGCTAAGAATGCAGTGCTGAGGTCTGCAGCCGTTCGAATGCGTACCGGAATGGAGATCCGCCTTGTCTACCACGTCCGACCGGAGCAGCCTTCCGCTGCGGAGCGGCCGGAACTGGCGGAACCTCGTATCGATCTGGTGTGTCATGGCGTTGCTCGCCTCCTCGCTGGGGGCGGCCGCGGCGGCGCGGGCCACTCCTGCACAGGCCAGAGCCACTTCAGCCGAGTCGGAGGCGGTGGACCTCCTGGTGCGCAAGGTCAATGCGGAGCGGACCAAGCGCGGTCTCAAGGCGCTCACCGTGAGCCCAGGACTGACGAAGGTCGCGCAGCGATGGAGCGAGCGCCAGAGCGCCGAGTCCGAGATGAGTAACAATCCGAAGACGGCGTCGCAGATTCCCGCGGGATGGCGGCGCTGGGGTGAGAACGTGGCCTGGGCGTCGGGGTACGCCTCCAATGCCGCCGCGATCCACACCGGATGGATGAACTCGAC
>JAATES010000379.1 GCA_015655615.1 Actinomycetales bacterium | reverse complement strand
GCTCACCAACTTCCGCACCGTCAGTGCCGTGCGCAAGGACATCCAGGGCTTCCCCGCGGCCAACATCAACTCCCGGATCAACGTCGCTCGGCTGACCGTGGCCAACTGACGACGATGACCCTCTACGTCCTGCGTCGCCTCGGCCTCTTCGCCGTCGGCCTGCTCGTGACCAGCCTGCTGGTGTTCACCGCACTGCGCGTCCTCCCCGGAGACATCGCCCATGTGATCGGCGGCACCAAGGCCACCCCCGAGCAGATCGCCACGCTACGCAGCACGTACGGCCTGGACGCGCCCCTGCTCAGCCAGTACACCGACTGGCTGAGCGGGCTGGTGCGCGGCGACCTCGGGATCTCGCTGCGCACGCACGTGCCGATCAGCACGGAGGTCGCGGAGAAGTTCCACGTGACAGGACCGTTGTGCCTGATGGGAATCACCGTCGCACTGCTCCTGGGCCTGCCAGCGGGGATCTGGTCGGGCCTGCGCCATGACCGCCCCAGCGGAGCGATCGTCAGTGCCGTGACCCAAGGAGTGGCGGCGGTCCCGGTGTTGTGGGCGGGCCTGCTGCTCATCCTGCTGCTGGGCAAAGGGGTCGGCCTGGCCAACCTGCTGCCGACCCAGGGATTTCCGATCGATGGCTGGCAGCAGCCGGGACGAGCGCTGCAGTCCCTGCTGCTGCCGGCACTGGCCATCGGCCTCGTGGAGGGAGCCGTGATCCTGCGCTTCACCCGTTCCGCCGTGATCGAGGCACTTCCCCAGGACTACCTGCGCACCGCGGCGGCACAGGGCCTGACCCGGACGCAGGCCCTGCTGCGGCGGGGGCTTCCCAACGTCAGCCTGTCCGTCCTGTCCGTGATCGCCCTGCAGGCGGCGTCGCTGGTGACCGGGGCAGTGGTGGTCGAGGCACTCTTCGCGCTGCCGGGGGCCGGCTCCATGCTCGTGACGGACGTGGCCAACCGGGACCTCATCAAGGTCCAGAGCGAGATCCTGCTGCTGGCGGCCCTGGTCCTCGTGGTGGGGCTGCTGGTCGACATCACCCATCGGATCATCGATCCGCGCCAGCGCCGGGTGGTGGTCGTATGACTGCGGCGGGCCTCGTTCGCCCCGCGGAGCCAGAAGAGCCTGACCTCCGCCGGATTCCCCTGTGGCGAGCGGTGTGGCGCAGCGGGGGCGGAAGATACGGGGCCGTCATCATCGCGCTCGTCCTGATTTCTGCAGCCCTGTCGCTGGTGTGGACGCCCTACGCCCTGCAGCAGACCGACACGTCACAGGGCTGGCTGGGGCCCTCGGTGCCTCACCCCCTGGGCACCGACCTCATCGGACGCGACACCCTCAGCTGGCTCATCGCAGGTTCGCGCACCACGGTCGTGATCGTCCTCGGCTCGGTCCTGCTCGCCGGAGTGCTGGGCGTCGGCCTCGGAATCCTGTCCGCACTCCTGCCTGGACGCCTGAGGGAGTCCCTGGTCGTCGCGGTGGACATCCTGGTGGCCCTGCCCGTGCTGCTGATCGCCATTCTGCTGGCGGCCCCCTTCGGTGGCTCACTCGCCGTGGTCGTCCTGGCGGTGGGGATCGGCGCCGGAGTGAACGTCGCCCGGGTCCTGCGCCCGGAGATCACGCGCGCGGCGCAGTCCGACTTCGTCCTGGCCTCCCGCGCATGCGGGTCCGGAACGATGCGCCGCCTTCGTGACCACGTCATTCCCACAGTCGGCCCTCTCCTCGTCGTCCAGCTCTCCCAGGTCGCTGGATTGGCACTCCTGTCGGAGGCCGGGCTGACCTTCCTGGGCTACGGTGCGCCCGCATCGACACCGTCCTGGGGCCGCTCACTCGCCGAGGCCCAGCACTTCATCGGGGTGGCCCCGCTGTCCGTGATGTGGCCCGGGCTGGTCATCGCCGCGACGGTGCTCGCGGTGAATCTGTTCGGCGATGCGCTGCGAGATGCCCTCGACCCGCGCCGGCGCACCCCGGTCGCTGCACCCGGGGCTGCGCCACAGGACGCGGCGGCCCTGTCCGGGCAACGGCCCGCCACCGCCCCACCCCCGTCACCGGCGCTCGAGCGGGATGCCGCCACCGCGGGAAGTGCCCCATGAGCCTCGAGATCCGTGACCTCACGGTGCGGCTCTCCGGGCGCACCGTCGTCGACCGGGTGAGCCTGGACCTCGCCACCGGTCACCGGCTGGGAATCATCGGCGAGTCCGGATCCGGCAAGTCGCTGACCGCGCTGGCGGTGCTGGGACTCCTGCCACGCGGAGCGCAGGTCTCGGGTTCCATCCGCTGGCAGGGCACGGACCTGCTCGGGCTGAGCGAGCGCGAGCTCGCGCGGCTGCGGGGCAAGGAGCTGGCGGTCGTGTTCCAGGAGCCGATGACGGCGCTCGACCCGATCCGCACCGTGGGAGCCCAGGTCGGCGACGCCTTGCGACTCCACTATGGACTACGCGGTCCGGAGCTCCGGCGACGCGTCCGTGACCTCATCGCCAGAGTCCGTCTGCCCGACCCGGAGTCGATCGCCCGGTGTTATCCGCACCAGCTCTCCGGAGGACAACGGCAACGCATCGCGATCGCTCAGGCGCTGTCCGCCCAGCCCAGGCTGCTGATCGCCGACGAGCCGACCACGGCCCTCGATGTGACGGTCCAGGCGGAGGTCATCGAGCTGCTCGAGGACCTGACCGCTACGTCCGGCCTCTCGCTGCTCTTCATCACGCATGACATCGCCTTGCTCAACCAGGTGGTCGACCGCGCCCTCGTGCTCGCTCACGGCGAGTGCGTGGAACAGGGATCCGTGGCTCAGCTGCTCGACGCTCCGGCGCATCCTGTCACGGCCGACCTCGTCGCTGCCGCGCGGGCCACCGCCTGGCACCAGCCGGCGGAGTCCCGATGACGCCGTCGATGCTGTCGGCCAGGCAGGTCCGCCGCGACTACCGGCTGCCGCGCTCCGATGGACGCCTCTGGGGCCCCGCTCCGGTTCGCCATGCGCTGCGCGGGGTCGACGTGGACATCGACGACGGTCACGTGGTGGCACTGATCGGGGAGTCCGGATCCGGCAAGTCGACGCTGGTGCGCATCCTGCTCGGCCTCGACCAGGCGACGTCCGGGTCGGTGCAGTGGGACGGACGGGACGTCGACGCCCACCCGCGCCGCGGCCGGTGGCTCCGGGAGCAGACCGGCATCGTCCTGCAAGATCCCTATGCCTCGCTGAATCCTCGCCAGACCGTGTACCGGATCGTCTCGGAGCCGCTCCGGGCACTCCGGCGCGAGGGCGACCACCGTGCACTGGTCCATGAGGTCCTGGACCGCGTAGGACTGCACCGATGGCGGGCGGATCAGTTCCCGCATGAGCTCTCCGGAGGCCAGCGGCAACGGGTCGCACTGGCCCGGGCGATCGTGCACGGTCCTCGCCTGCTCGTGGGCGATGAGCCGCTCAGCGCCCTGGACGTCACCGTCCGGGCCCAAGTGCTCGCGCTCTTGGCCGAACTGCACCGGGACACCGGTCTGGCGCTACTGCTCGTCTCCCATGACATCGGCCTTGTACAACATCTAGCTGATGATGTGTACGTCCTGCACGACGGCCTCGTCGTGGAGCAAGGGCCCGCCACGACGGTCCTCGGAGCGCCGCAGCACCCGTACACCAGGACCCTCCTCGCCTCGGTCCCCACCCTGGCCCCGAGGACCCCCTGACAACCGCCCCACCACCCGGCGGGGCCTGCGCCCCGCCACAGAAGAAATGAGGAAGACCGATGGCCTATGTTCCGTTAGTCACCCGAGAAGACCTCAGCCCTGCCGGCCAAGCACGGTGGGATGCGGAGATCGAACGCTCCGGCAGCGCGCCGACCCACATGAAGCGCGCCTTGCTCAATCACCTGCCGTCCTATGACGCCCTGATGACCTGGTACCCGTTGTACGGCGAGGTCGAGCGGTTCGCCGGCGAGCGGGGTGCCATCGTGTTCTCCTTCGCCATCTCCACCCAGAACGAATGCCTGTTGTGCTCGACGTACTTCCGTCGCGACCTCAAGGCCCGCGGAGAGGACATCAACGGGCTCGACCTCACCGATGTCGAGGAGGACCTCGCGAGCTTCGGCCGTGCGCTGGCCAAGCACCAGCCCGCGCCCTCCGACCTCGTGCTCCGCCTTCGCTCCCGGTACGGCAGTGAGGGCCTGACCGCCCTGGTCGGCTTCGGCATCCTCATGATCGGCAACAACATCGTCAACTCGTTCCTGGACGTCGAGCTCGACCCCGGACTGCGCGATCTCGCCGACGAGCTCGCGGCCCAGGCCAAGGCAGAGCTGCTGGAAGCCAAGCGTGCCCAAGGCGGCGTCGGCGCCGTCGCGCACCAGCCGTCGTTCGAGGCGAAGCCATGAGCAGCACGGCCCACGACCTCCCCGTCGTCACCCACCCCAGCGCCGGTACGACGCCCCTCGGCACGCCTCGCAACGAGGCTGCGGCACGCCACCTCTGGGGCCACTTCACCGATCAGTCCGGGTGGTCCGAGGGCCGGCTCCCCACCGTGGTCCGCGCCGAGGGCCACTACTTCTGGGACTCCGCCGGGCGCAGGATCTTCGACGGGCTCTCCGGCCTCTTCGTCGTCCAAGCGGGACACGGGCGCGTCGAGCTCGCGGAGGCGGCGGCCCGGCAGGCCCGTGAGCTGGCCTTCTTCCCGGTGTGGGGCTATGCCCACACCCCCGGCATCGACCTGGCCGAGCGGCTCGCGCTCGCGGCTCCCGGTGATCTCGACCACGTGTTCTTCACCACCGGCGGCTCCGAGGCCGTCGAGACCGCCTGGAAGCTGGTCAAGCAATACTGGGCGCTGCAGGGCAAGCCGCTCAAGCGCAAGGTGATCTCCCGCGAGGGCTCGTACCACGGCACCACACACGGTGCGCTCTCGCTGACGCGCATCACCTCCTACCAGGAGCCCTACACCCCGTTGGTGGCGGGCGCGCTGCAGGTCCCCAACACCAACTGGTACCGGTCGGACCCGCAGTTCTGGCACGACGAGGACGCCTACGCCCAGTGGCTCGCCGACCAGCTCGAACAGGTCATCCTGGCAGAGGGCCCGGACACCGTCGCCGCGTTCTTCGTCGAGCCGGTGCAGAACTCCGGCGGGTGCTTCGTCGCGCCGCGAGGCTACTTCGACAAGGTCCGGGCGATTGCCGACCGGTACGACGTGCTGCTCGTCTCCGACGAGGTCATCTGCGCCTATGGACGCACGGGAGGCCTGTTCGCCTCGGTCGATCAGGGGTATGTCCCGGATGTCATCACCTCCTCCAAGGGATTGACCTCGGGATACTCCCCGATCGGCGCGGTGCTGGTCTCCGACCGGGTCTATGAGCCCTTCCGCGACGGGACCGCCGTGTTCCGCCACGGCTACACCTTCGGCGGCCACCCGGTCTCCGCCGCCGTGGCGCTGGCCAACCTGGACATCTTCGAACGGGAAGGACTCGTCGAGCAGGTGCAGCGGCAGGGACCTGCCTTCAAGGCCACCCTGGAGCGCCTCTTCGACATCCCGATCGTCGGTGACGTGCGTGGTTCCGGGTACTTCTACGGAATCGAGCTCACCCGCGACCCGCACACCCGCGAACGCTTCAGCGACGCTGAGGCCGACACCATCCGGGCCTTCCTCAACCCGGCACTCTATGAGGCCGGGTTGTACGTTCGCGCCGATGACCGCGGTGACGTGGTCATCCAGCTGGCCCCCCCGCTGACCAGCACGCAGGAGGACTTCGACCACATCGAGTCCATCCTGCGGGACGTGCTGGTCCGGCTGGCACAACGACTGGAGTGACACTCGCCGGCGACGGCTGGGTGTCAGTTGGTTCAAAGGTGGTCGCGTTACCGTGTCGAGGTGAAAGCGAGGTGCGACCATGACGCAGCACACCCCGGGATGGTATTCGGACTCGGCAGGAACGGAACGCTGGTGGGATGGAGTGCGCTGGAGCGACTTCACCCGGCCCCTGGGATCCGCAGACTCCGGCCCCGGCGCTGACGCCCTCTCACTGTGGGCCCCGCCTGCGCCAGGTGCACCTGCCTCCGTGCCGACCGCGGGAGGTGCCGTGGCACAGCAGCAGCGCTATCCCACCGCCCCGACGCCCACGTACGGTCACCCCGGCGGCGGCTCTCCGGCCACATCATCCGTCGGTGAGGCTTCTCCGCTCGCCCCGGGCGACGGGCGGTTCTTCGGCGACGATCCAAGATCCGCCACACCGCCGAAGCGATCCGGACGCCGGACTGCGTGGATCGTCTCCCTGACGACCGTGGTCGTGCTCGCCGCGGTGGTCGCCGTGGGTCTGACCGTC
>JAATES010000009.1 GCA_015655615.1 Actinomycetales bacterium | reverse complement strand
GTCGGAGATCGAGGAGCGGGTCAATGACCGGCTCCGGGACAACCTAGGGGTCTCGGACGCGATCATGGGGCTCGATGAGGCTCGCGCACTCGGTGCCATGGCGCTCTTCGGCGAGAAGTACGGCGACCGGGTCCGTGTCGTCTCCATCGGTGACGGCTGGTCCCGGGAGCTGTGTGCTGGCACGCACGTCAAGCAATCGGGCGAGCTGGGCCTCGTGACGTTGCTGGGGGAGTCCTCGATCGGCTCGGGGGTGCGCCGGGTGGAAGCGCTTGTCGGCGATCAGGCCTATGGCTTCCATGCCAAGGAGCATGCGCTGGTCGGCCAGCTCACCACGATGCTGGGCGCACGCAGCGAAGAGCTCCACGACCGGGTCTCGACCTTGGTCACGAAGCTGCGTGACACCGAGAAGCAATTGGCGGCATTGCGTCAGACGCAGCTGCTGTCGTCGGCCGGGAACCTGGCCGAGAACGCCATCACCGTGGGCGACGTGCTGGTCGCGGCCTACGACGCGGGAGAGGTCGCGGGAGGTGACGATCTTCGCGCCCTCGTTCTGGCGGTCCGCGGCCGACTGGGAGAGGCGGCCCCGGTGGTCGTGGCAGTGACCGGAACGGCGAAGGGCAAGCCGCTGGTCGTCGTGGGGACGAACGCCGCAGCGCGCCGGTATGGTCTGGGCGCCGGACGACTGGTCCAGGTCGCCTCTGCGGCTCTGGGTGGCCGGGGAGGCGGCAAGGACGAGCTGGCGCAAGGTGGTGGCGTCGACGTCAGCCAGCAGGCAGCTGCCCTCGGTGCGGTGACGGATGCCATCCGTGACGGATCTCCTGGGAAGTGACTGTGCCTGAATCCGTTCAGCCGAATACGGCGGAGCCCGCTGCCGCGCAGGACGGTGTGGCGCGCGGCGTGCGGATGGCCGTGGATGTGGGCTCAGTGCGGGTCGGTGTCGCTGCGAGCGACCCCGACGGCCTGATCGCCACGCCGGTGGAGACCCTGCGGCGCGATCAAGGTGATGGCGCTCACATAGCCGGGCATGGCACAATCAGCGACCGGGGGCACCGTGATCGTCTGCCAGATGACATCGTGCGCATTGCTACCGAGGTGGGGGAGCGATCCGCGAGGGTCGTGTACGTCGGGCTCCCACGCCAGCTCTCGGGCGGCGAGGGCGCTGCCAGCGCGACGGCCAGGCAGTATGCGCTCGTCTTGGCGCGTGCGATCGCACCGGTGCCCGTGCGAATGGTGGACGAGAGGATGACGACCGTGACTGCTCATCAGGCTCTGCATGCTGCGGGCCGACCGGGACGCCGCCATCGCGCCGTGGTGGATCAGGTCGCTGCCGTGGTGATCCTGCAGGTCGCCCTCGATACCGAGCGGTCAGGAGGTCGGCGTGCGGGTGAGCCGATCATGGCACCGGACCTCACCGTCCAGTCCGGAGACGTCTGATGACCGGTGACAACCAAGGCTTTGATCATCTCCTGGGCCTGTCTCTTGAGCAGCCATTGCCGGACGAGCAGCCGGGACACCAGCAGCATGCGGCTGACGGTGAGGAGCATTCCGAGTATGCACGACGGCGTGACCTCCGTGCTGAGCGGCGGCGACAGTCGGCGAAACGCCGCAAGGCGCTCACGGCGATCCTGGTTACCGTCCTGGTGATCGGAGTCGGTGGGTTCTTCGTCATGCAATACACCGGGGACGTGCTGGGCCTCTTCAAGGCCCGGAACAGCTCGGCCGCCGCGATCTCGGACTACCCCGGCCCCGGATCCGGAAGCGTCGAGGTCTCCGTCAACCAGGGAGACACCGGGGAGGACATCGCGACCTCCCTCAAGAAGGCCGGCGTCATCGCGACCCGGCAGGCATACCTCACGGAGGCGAAGGCGACTCCCGAATCCGCCACCATCCAGCCGGGAACCTATGCGCTGAAGAAGCAGATGCGGGCGGCCGACGCCTTGATCGTGCTGGTCGACCCTGCCAACCGGCTGGACTACGTCCTCACGATCCCTGAGGGCTGGACGGTGGCTGAGGTCAGCAGCAAGGTCGAGGCCGTGCTGGGAGTGACCAGCGAAGACGTGACCGCAGCACTGGAGGACACCGCAGCCACGGGTTTGCCGAAGAAGGCCGCGAACAAATACGAGGGCTGGCTGAGCCCAGGGCAGTACGTGTTCCCGCGCGACATCAAGGTCACGGCGGTGTTCTCTGAGATGGTGACGCGCACCGTCACCGCGTTGGACACCCTGAAGGTGGCGAAGGCCGAGCGCCAGACCGTGCTCACCAAGGCGTCCATCCTGCAACGAGAGGTCAACCCGGACAACTTCGGCAAGGTGGCACGGGTCATCGAGAACCGGATCGCCACGGACATGGCGCTGGGCATGGACACGACGGTCGCCTACGGGGCGGGCAAGGACGTCATGGAGCTGACCCAGTCAGACTTCGACGACGAGGACAACCCGTACAACACGTATCAGCACACCGGTTTGCCGCCGGGACCGATCGCCAACCCTAGTGTCGAGGCCATCAAGGCCGTCCTCGACCCCGAGGCCGGCAACTGGGTGTACTTCGTGACGGTCAATCTCGACACCGGCGAGACGAAGTTCACTGACAGTTTCACCGAGTTCCAGGAGTACGTGGCCGAGTACCGCGCGTGGAAGGAAAAGTACTACACGCCGACGCCCTCGGCGGACTCGGACAGCTGACGGTGGATCCATCGCCGGTGCGCCATTCCGCAGTGCTCGGACATCCCATCGGGCATTCGCTGTCGCCGGTGCTGCACCGAGCGGCCTACGCGTCAGTGGGGCTGCCTTGGACCTTCGACGCGATCGACGTCACCGAGGCGACGCTGCCCGGGTTCCTGGCAAGCCGCGATGCGAGCTGGGCCGGTCTGAGCCTGACGATGCCGCTCAAGCAGTGCGTGGGTCCCCTTCTGACCTCGACGAGCCGCATCGCACAGCTGACCGGTGCCGTGAACACGGTGGTCTTTGACTGGTCCGGCACTGAGCGGCTCCTGCGGGGCGATAACACCGATGTCGTTGGCATCGTCCGTGCTATTCAGGAAGCCCCCCATGCGTCGCCACTGTCCGATGTCCCGGCATTGGTGCTGGGCGCAGGCGCCACCGCAGCGTCTGCGCTGGTGGCGATCCATGAGCTCGGCCTTGTGGCGGTGGACGTTCTGGCACGAACTCCTGCCAAGGCGGAGCCCTTGCACCGGATCGCCGACGCCGTGGGGATCGATCTGCGGATACGGTCGCTCTCGGAGTGGCCAGCGAGGCATGCGGAAGCCTCTCTGGTCGTCTCCACGCTGCCCAGCGGGGCAGCCGATCCCTTGGCGGATGCCGTGCGAGCAGGCGCGGAACTGCTGCCCATGCTGCTGGACGTGGCCTATGCGCAGCGACCCACCACACTCGGCCGGTCCTGGACGATGGCCGGGGGAACATGCATCAGCGGTGAGCGCATGCTCTTGCACCAGGCTGTGGAGCAGGTGGTGCTGGTCACCGGTCACCAGCCCGTGGTGTCCGAGATGGATGCGGCATTGCGCAGGGCGCTCGAGGGTGCGCCATGAATCGTGCGAGGCCGGATGGGGTGAACTCCTGCGGCGGTTAACGTCGGGCTGCTGGCATGCCGATAATGTGTGGACGCAGTGTATCTAGCCGGAGGATCAGCATGAAGCAGCTGGGCGAGATTCTTCTCGAGGACGGATTGGTCACCGAGCAGCAGTTGATGGCTGCTCTCGATGAGCAGTCGGCGAGTGGCAGCAGCCTGGGCCGGGTACTGGTGGAGTTCGGAGTGCTCACCGAGCAGCAACTCGTCGCCGCGCTGGCGGCACAGGTGGGCCTGCAGTTCGTCGACCTCGATGAATACCCCATCGATCGCCTGGCGGTTTCTGCGGTCCCCGGTTCCGTCTGCCGACGCTATACGGTTCTACCGATCGGCTCCGATGCGGCGGGAAACCTGCTGCTGGCGATGGCTGATCCGTCGAACGTGCTGGCGGTCGACGATGTCCGCACGATGAGCCACCGTTCCGTGGTTCCGGTCGTCGCCACGCATGAGGACCTGGCTCGTGCCATCGACCGCTTCTTGCGTTCTGATTCAGAGATCGACGATCTCACCCAGGCATTCGAGGAGGAGCTGGAGGGTGAGGCCAGCGCGCTCGACCTCACCAAGATCGCCGATGCCGGTGACGAGGATGCGCCGATCATCCGCTATGTCAATCTGCTCGTCAGCCAGGCCATCACCGACCGTGCCTCGGATATCCACATCGAGCCCGCTGAACGAGATCTGCGGGTGCGGTATCGCATCGACGGCGTGCTCCATGAGATGCAGCGATCTCCCAAGAACATCCAGGCCGCAGTGATCAGCCGGGTCAAGATCCTCTCCGACATCGACATCGCTGAACGACGGAAGCCTCAGGACGGCCGGATGTCGGTGACGCACAATGGCCGCAAGATCGATCTGCGAGTCGCGACATTGCCCACCGTCTGGGGCGAGAAGATCGTGATGCGGATCCTGGACAACTCGACGGCCACCCTCGACCTGCGCGATCTGGCGTTCAGCGAGCGCAACTACGACATCTACCAGGAGTCTTTCCGTAAGCCTTACGGGATGATCCTGGTCACCGGCCCCACGGGTTCGGGCAAGTCGACGACGCTCTACGCGACACTGAACGCGGTTTCTCGGCCCGAGGTCAACGTCATCACGGTCGAGGACCCTGTCGAGTACCGCATTCCGGGCATCAATCAAGTGCAGGTGAATCCCAAGGCCGGGCTGACATTCGCCGGCGCCCTGCGTTCCATCCTCCGCTCCGACCCGGACATCGTGCTGTTGGGTGAGATCCGCGACCACGAGACCGCCCAGATCGCGATCGAGGCGTCACTGACCGGACACCTGGTGCTCTCCACGCTCCACACCAATGACGCACCCTCGGCGGTGACACGCCTTGTCGAGATGGGGATCGAGCCGTTCCTGGTGGGGTCTGCCCTTGACTGCGTCGTGGCGCAGCGTCTTGCCCGCCGGCTGTGTGACAAGTGCAAGGAACCCTATGAGCCCACCGAGGTCGAGCTGCAGGCTGCCAGGTTCCCCTGGGCCCCGGGCGAGCCCCTCCCGATGTTCCACCGTCCCCAGGGGTGCGTGGCGTGCTCGCGTACCGGCTACCGGGGCCGGATCGCCTTGCACGAGGTGATGCGGGTGACGGAGGACATCGAACGTCATGCCGTCGCCGGCGCCTCGAGTGCGGACATCGCCAGGACTGCCCAGGGGCAGGGCATGATGACATTGCGCAACGACGGGTGGGTCAAGGTTCTCGACGGCAAGTCCTCGGTCGAGGAGATTCTGCGCGTCGTGGCGTGACGTCGTTTCCAGGTGCGAGTGGGGTTGGCGCGGGAGCCCCCGCGCGATTCAAGGATTCCTGCGCACTGTCCGATAGTGAGTGAGCATGGGAAGAGTGCCGGTTATGACAGCAGCGCCGTCGAGAGGCAACGCGGATGAGTGAGCAGAACAGTTCCTCTGGAGCGCCCTACGACTATTCGTGGGCACTCGAGCCACATCAGGACCCGCCGATGCGGCGTCGCGCGGTCCCCGCGCAAGGGGCGGCTACTCAGGCTGCAGATGCGGTCGACCCGGCTGGTTCTGTCCTGCCAGGCAACTCGGCGACTGCGGCCCGCTCCGTGGTGCCGACGATCCCCCTGGCACCGGACGGCCGGCAGGTTGGCGTTCCCCCTGTCTCGCCGGACGCACTGTCATTGGGGACGCCCGTGGAGGGGAATCCTGGGCAGCCCGGGGTGGCCCTTCGGCCGCCGTCGTTGGAGCCGGCTGGTCGATCGCAGGCTGTGGCCCCCGGCAGCTCGGCGCGCGTAGGCCTGAGCCGAGAGCTGCGTTCGGTTGACCTCGCCATCGATCCGCTGTTGCGGCAGGTCGTCGCGGCGGGCGCCTCCGATCTTCACCTGACCATTGATGCGCCGCCCACCCTCCGGCGCGATGGCCAGTTGCGCCCCATCGAGGGCGAGCCACCACTCGAGGCGGAATCCCTGCGACGTTCGGTGTATTCGATCCTCACCCAGAAGCAGCGCGAGCGGTTCGAGGACGACC
>JAATES010000131.1 GCA_015655615.1 Actinomycetales bacterium | reverse complement strand
CGTCGGTCGTCATCGCCCCGGGCTACGGCATGGCCGTCGCCAAGGCGCAGTATCCGGTCGCGGACCTCACGGCTCGACTACGGGCCGCGGGCGTCGACGTCCGCTTTGCCGTGCACCCGGTCGCCGGTCGTCTTCCAGGCCATATGAACGTCCTGCTCGCCGAGGCCAAGGTCCCCTATGACATCGTGCTCGAGATGGATGAGATCAACCCCGAGTTCCCCTCGACCGACGTCGTCCTGGTCATCGGAGCCAATGACACCGTGAATCCGTCGGCCCTCGACGACCCTACGTCCCCCATAGCCGGGATGCCGGTGCTGGAGGTCTGGAAGGCCGCTCGCGTGATCGTCTTCAAGCGATCGATGGCGGTCGGCTACGCCGGCGTGCAGAATCCGCTGTTCTTCAAGGAGAACACGGAGATGCTCTTCGGGGACGCCAAGGACCAGGTCGAGAAGATCGTGCAAGCCCTGTGAGCCGGGTGGTCGCCGCAGGGCCGCCATCCGGCTGTCGTCCGGGACGACCGTCCCGGCGTAAAGACCCCGGCAGCCACTAGGCTAGGGGACGTATTCACCGATATCCCCCGAGAAGGAGCGAAAGTGGCAAGCATCGAAGCCGTAGGCGCCCGCGAGATCCTCGACTCGCGTGGCAACCCGACCGTCGAGGTCGAGGTCGTCCTGGATGACGGCACGTTCGCGCGCGCCGGAGTGCCCTCGGGCGCATCCACCGGAGCATTTGAGGCAGTAGAGCGCCGTGACGGCGACAAGAGCCGTTACCTCGGCAAGGGCGTCGAGGGTGCAGTCAACGCTGTGCTCGATGAGATCGCGCCGGAACTGATCGGGTTCGAGGCCGAGGAGCAGCGCCTGATCGACCAGGCCCTGATCGACCTCGACGGAACCCACAACAAGGGAAAGCTCGGCGCCAACGCCATCCTCGGCGTGTCGCTGGCGGTCGCCAAGGCCGCTGCGAAGAGCGCGGGCCTGGACCTGTACCGCTACGTCGGCGGACCCAACGCGCACGTTCTGCCCGTGCCGATGATGAACATCCTCAACGGCGGCTCGCACGCCGACTCCAACGTCGACATCCAGGAGTTCATGGTCGCCCCCATCGGCGCCTCGACCTTCAAGGAGGCGCTGCGCTGGGGTGCGGAGATCTACCACTCCCTCAAGGCCGTGCTCAAGGAGCAGGGTCTGGCCACCGGGCTCGGAGATGAGGGCGGCTTCGCCCCCAACCTGCCTAGCAACCGTGCCGCACTCGACCTGATCCTCGTGGCCATCGAGAAGGCGGGCTTCAAGCCCGGCTCCGAGATCGGCCTGGCACTGGATGTGGCCTCGACCGAGTTCTTCAAGGACGGCGCCTACCAGTTCGAGGGCAAGGCGACCTCGGGTGCGGACCTGATCTCGTACTACGAGAAGCTCATCACGGACTACCCGCTGGTCTCCATCGAGGACCCGCTGAGCGAGGACGAATGGGCCGACTGGTCGCAGCTGGTGGCCGAGGTGGGCGACCGCGTGCAGATCGTCGGCGACGACCTGTTCGTGACCAACCCGATCCGGCTGGCCAAGGGCATCGAGCTGAAGGCGGCGAACTCACTGCTCGTCAAGCTCAACCAGATCGGAACCCTGACCGAGACGCTCGACGCCGTCACACTGGCTCAGCGTGCCGGCTTCACCGCGATGACCTCCCACCGCTCCGGCGAGACCGAGGACACCACGATCGCCGACCTCGCCGTGGCGACCAACGCCGGCCAGATCAAGACCGGTGCGCCTGCCCGCGGCGAGCGCATCAACAAGTACAACCAGCTGCTGCGCATCGAGGAGGCCCTCGACGAGGCCGCCGTGTATGCGGGACGCAGCGCGTTCCCGCGTGCGAAGTTCTGACTCGTACCTGGTGATCAGGCGATCGATCCGGATGGCCTGATCCGAGAACGACCCTCTCAGCGGTGTCCGGCTCCGGCCGGGCACCGCTGAGTGCTCTCACGTCTGGTACCAGCGAGCGCTGGAGCGTCTGGCCGGTACGCGACCGAGGCGACTTCTCGCGTGTCGAGCCAGCGCATTCCCAGGTCGGCGGGCCACAATCGAGGGCGTGGCAGCCACGCGACCTCCTCGACCCGCCGCGCCCGTGCTGGGCTGGGTGCGGCCGTTGTCCGTGCGCGTGCTGGTCCTTGCGGTCGTGGCGCTGGGGGCGTTCGCCCTGCTGGTTCCCACGGTGATGCGGTTCGTCGACCAGCGCGCTCAGACTCGCGCTCTCGAGCAGAACCTGGCACAGACCACAGCACAGAACAAGGCCCTCGCGGAAGAGCTGGACCGCTGGGACGACGACAGCTATGTGATGGCTCAGGCCCGCGAACGCCTGAGTTACGGCTACAAGGGCGAGACGAACTACAAGGTGATCGACCCCGAGACGGTCGTGGACACCACCAACCCCCAGACGGGCAAAGAGGTCACGGCAGGCGCAGTCGACTTCCCCATCGGTGACCAGCAGCCGTGGTACGGCACACTGTGGAATTCCGTGGAAGTGGCCGGCAAGGCACAATAGCGTGGTGCCTGCTGCCAACGACCTGACTGAATCCGTGGATCTGCCGCCCCGGGCCGACCTGGGAACCGACCGCGAGGCGGTCGCTGCGCTCGGCGGCTTCGAGCCAGGGGACCCGCGGGGACCGGTCACGGAGTCCGACCGTGCGACGTTGGCCGTGCAGTTGGGCAGGCCGGCCCGCGGACTCGTGTCGATCGCGGCCCGATGCGTGTGCTCCCGCCCGCTGGTGGTCCGGACCGCACCGCGGCTGGAGGACGGCACGCCGTTTCCGACCACGTACTACCTGACGCACCCCGTGCTGACGGCGGCCGCGAGCACCTTAGAGGCTGCCGGGGTGATGCGCGAGATGACGGTCAGGCTGACCAGGGACGATGAGCTGGCGGCGGCCTACCTGCGGGCTCACGAGCTGTTTCTTGCGAGCCGCGCGGAGCTGGGGCGAGTTCCCGAGATCGCGGGGATCTCGGCAGGCGGCATGCCGACACGGGTCAAGTGCCTGCACGTCCTGGTCGCCCATGCCCTCGCCGCCGGACCGGGTGTCAATCCGCTCGGCGACGAGGCCCTGGCTCTGGCGATCAGTGCACGGCTGTGGAGCCCGCAGCGATGCTGGTGCGCGGCGAAGGCCGTGGCAGGCTTGGACCTATGACTGATTCCCCTCCCGTCGCCGGTGCGCCCGGATCGGCACAGCGGGTCGCTGCGATCGACTGCGGCACCAACTCCATCCGGCTCCTGGTGGCCGACGTGGACCCGGTGGCGGGAACGCTGGTGGACCTGACCCGGACCATGACGGTGGTCCGACTGGGGCAGGGGGTCGACCGTACAGGCGCCTTCGACCCGGTCGCCCTGGACCGCACCCTGGCCAAGACCCGGGAGCACGCCGCCACGATCCGTGAGCTCGGCGCGACCGCCGTGCGGTTCGTCGCCACGTCGGCCACGCGGGACGCGAGCAACCGCCAGCTCTTCATCGACGGTGTACGCGAGGCGCTCGGGATTGAGCCCGAGGTGATCTCGGGAGAGGAAGAGGCACGCCTGTCATTCCGGGGTGCCACTGGAGTGTTCGGAGGCACCCACCCCGGTCCCTACCTGGTGGTCGACTTGGGCGGAGGCTCGACCGAACTGGTTCTCGGCGCCGATGCCCCGAAGTCCGCCTATTCGATGGATGTCGGGTGCGTCCGGCTGACGGAACGTCATCTGCACACGGACCCGCCGGCTGAACGGGAGATCGCCGCCGCGCGGGCCGACGTGGACGCTGCGCTGGACGTGGCGGCCGCTCACATCGACCTGGGGCGCACCACGACCCTGGTGGGCCTCGCGGGTTCCGTCACGACCGTGACGGCGCACGCGCTCCAGTTGCCGGCCTACGACTCGGCGGTGATCAACGGCTCAGTGCTGCCGGCTGATGCGCTGCTCGCCGCGGCCGAGGACCTGCTGCACCGCACGCGGCGAGAACGTGCGGCGCTGGCGTTCATGCACCCGGGCCGCGTGGACGTCATCGGAGCGGGAGCCCTGGTCTGGTCGCAGGTCATCCGCCGGGTACGCGCTGAGGTGGAGGCCGCCGGCGGCGCCCTGCCGACCGTCCTGACGAGCGAGCACGACATCCTCGACGGCATCGCCTGGAGCCTCGCGAGGACGCGCTGACCCGCCCGCCCATTCTGCGGGCTGGAAGAGGTGACGACGGTCACCATAGGGGTGATTTCGGGCAGACTGCTCGCTGGCGTACCCTGGTGCCATGCCTCAGAATGCTCTGAACCAGGACACGACTGCGTCCTCATCGCCCACATCCGTTGGCACGGGAGTTCCGCGCATCCTCGTTCTGGGGGGTGGCTCGGTCGGCCTCTACACCGCACGTCGACTGCATAAGCGATGGGGCAGTCGCGCCGCGATCACCGTGGTGGATTCGCGGCCCTACCTCACGTACGCGCCCTTTCTGCCTGAGGCCGCCGCTGGCGCGATCGCCGGGCGCGATGTCGTCGCCCATTTCGCCCGGGCTCTCAAGGGAGTCGACGCGGTCCTCGGCAAGGTGGTCGAGATCGACCATGCGGGCAAACAGGTCACGGTGGAGCCGGAGGTCGGCGCCAGGTTCACCCTGGAGTACGACCACCTGGTGGTCGGGCTCGGCTCGGTGAGCAGGACGCTACCGATCCCCGGGCTGGCGGAGCAGGCCGTGGGATTCAAGCAGGTCGAAGAGGCACTGGCGCTACGGGACAAGGTGCTCGACAACATCTTCGTGGCCTCCCGCACGACTGATCCGGCGCTGCGGGAACGGCTGCTGACCTTCACGTTCATCGGCGGCGGCTTCGCGGGGATCGAGGCGATCG
>JAATES010000214.1 GCA_015655615.1 Actinomycetales bacterium | reverse complement strand
GGGTCCCGATCCGCGCGGAGATGCGATGCGTGCCTGCAGTCAGAGCCGCTGTCGTCCACCGAGCAGACGTTCCGGAGATCTGCGCGGTCGCCAGCCGTCTGGCTCCGTCGAAGAACGTGACCGCGCCGCTCGTGCCACGGGGAACAGCGGCCGTCAGCGTGACAGTGCGGCCAAAGACCACTCGTGCGGCCGAAGCGGACAGGCGCGGAGTCACGGCTCCGCCTGCTGGGCCGCCTCCTCCGGGCTGCGCAGGTGCCGTCCAGCGCACCGCGTTCGATTGTGACGACTCCGGCCCGGTGCCGAGGGCCCCGATGGCCGCGACGGTGAAGGTGTAGTCGGCGCCACTGACGAGCCCATCGATCCGGGCCGAGGTCGCGGCTGCGGTCACGTCGATGGAAGCCTCCGGTGTCCCGTCGCGGTAGGGGGTGATCCGGTACCCGGCCAGCTCTCCCTCGCCGAGGTATCCGGGCGCCGTCCAACTGACAGTGGTCCCCGCCTCGCTCGTCGCGCTGGCCGTCACCTGGTGCGGTGCTCCGGGGAGGCCGTCCAGCACCGCCAGACTGGCCACCTGGGGAATCTCCGATCCGGTCCCCGTGTATCGCACGTATCGCGCAGTGACCGACGAGGCAGCAGTCACCGTGACGGAGGTCTGGGCGGAGGCGGGCGAGGGGTCGCCCAGGGGCTGCCAGGTCGTTCCATCGGTGGAGACCTCGAGCTTGAACGAGGTCATGGTGCTCCGACCGGAAAGCACCGTGGCCGACCGCACGGCCGTGGATCGACCCAGATCGACCGTGAGCGAGGCACCAGCAGTTGTCGCATGCCAGGCGGTGGCATCCGAACCATCCACAGCGCCCAGCGTGGGATAGCTCACGTCGGCCGAGGTGGAGGAGACGTCGGCACACCGAGCCACATCGCTGGTGGCCGTCTCGTCGGTGTGGTCGGTGCTGAGCACCAGAGGTGAGTCAGCTGTCACGCTCACCTGGGCTCCATCGTGCTGGACCACCACGGTCCCTGCGGACACCGTGATCACGCTCTCGCCCTCGTTGATGGCGAGATCGAAGGTGGCACCGCGCCAGTGCAGGCCGGTCAGCGTGATCCCGTCGAGCTGAGCGGGAAGTGCGGGATCGATCTCGATCGCGTCATCCGTCCACCGCAGCCCACCGTATCCGTTGAGGAACTGCTGCAAGAACCCGCCTGCGCCCGTGACGAAGGTGAAGGCACCGCCATTGCGTTTCTCGGCCCACTGATAGAAGGGCTTGCGCATGAAGGCGTCGATGCTGCGTTGCAGGTAGTAATAGTCCGAGCAGCCGGGCACGCGCAGGTCGAGGGTGTCGATGGTGTGGATCGCATCCGTCATCGACGGGCCGCCCGAGGTGTCGACCTTGTGCGAGTAGTAGTCGAGATTCGCCTTCATGACCTCAGACGTCAAACCCGAGTAGCCCCATGGGTACTGCAGCATGACGACGTCCGCCTGCTTGATCGTCTGACCGGAGTAGGTGTCATCCTCCTTGACGATCCCCAGTGCCTCATCCACCGGTACCGTCGCGCGCAGCCCCTGTGCGACCACCGACCACCGCGGGTCCGCCTGTTCACCGATCAGCGCTGCCGCCTGAGCTGCCAGGTCGAGCACCGTGGCCGCAGACACGTTCGTGTAGGCGTTGTTGGTGATCGCCGAGCCGTACCGGCGTTCGTCCGGACCCATCACCGCATTCAACGAATATTCGCCGTTGCCGTCATCGGTCGCTCGGCTGACCCAGAAGTCGGCGACACCAGAGAGCACCGGCCAGCCTCGTTCCGCCAACCAGTCCTGGTCACCCGTCGCCAGGTAGTACTGCCACTGTGCCAGTGCGATGTCGGAGCTCACGTGCAGTTCATAGGCTCTGGTGTCCGAGGAGGGGCTCTCCTCACCACCGCTCATCGCACTCTCCCAGGGGAACCTCACGCCATCGTAGGAGCCGTCGGCCGCCAGCTGCTCGGCGGCATCGAGCCTGGCGAACCGGTAGTCGTTGAGGGACTCCGCGATGTCCGGGTGCTGAGCCAGGAGCACGGGATACATCCACGTCTCCGTATCCCAGAAGGTGTGTCCCCAGTAGCCCACGCTGTCGCCGCTGGAGCTCCCGGCAGGCGACAGGCTCCAGGCGCTGCCTGCCCTGACGCTCGCGAGCAGCACGTACTCACTAGCCCGGATCTGTCGTTGCAGCTCCACATTGCCGCTCACCTCGATGTCCGAGGTCCACAGGCCTTCCCACGCGCGATCATGCGAGGCCAGGACCGCGGCGTAACCCTCGGCGCGAGCAGCCTGTGCGATGTCGCTCGCCGCATCGAGCGGTGAAGTCGCATCGTGGGAGCTGATGATCCCGACATACTTGGTGACCGTGTAAGACTGCCCCGCGGTCACGGGGAAGGTCGCTCGCTGGCCGATGGACTGCCCGCTGACTCCCACATCACTCAGGGTTGAGCCGGACGGGACCTCCAGCGTGGCGACCTGCGCGGCGGTCACTCCGGTCTGGGATGCCTTGAGCAGTTGGCCGGCCTCCTGCCGGGCCAGGTCGCTCGTCCGGCTGACCTCAGAAGAGAGATCGGCTCCGGTTCCGTCGAACTGCCCCGTCACGGTGGCATGACCGCTCCACCGCGGAGTCGCTTCAAGCTGGACGACGGCGAGCCCCGCCTGGTCCCGACTGGCGAAGACGGTGTAGTCGACGTCGGTGACCCGCCCTGCCGG
>JAATES010000290.1 GCA_015655615.1 Actinomycetales bacterium | reverse complement strand
CTCTCCGAGAGCCTGGGACTGCCGGTGGCCGTCGAGCACGACACCTTCCTGGGAGCCTATGGGGAGCGTCTTCGCGGTGCCGGGCGGGGGCTGGACGACTTCCTCTACGTCAAGGTGTCCGGGGGGATCGGCGCGGGACTCGTGCTTCAGGGAGAGGTCTACCGCGGGGCGAGCGGGCTCGCCGGGGAGATCGGCCACACCAAGGTCCCCGGAACCAGTGAGCTCTGCCGATGCGGCAACCGGGGCTGTCTGGAGGCCATCGTCTCGGTCGACACGGTGCGCACTCAGTTGGGCTTGTCGAGCGGTCGCCTGGGAGCGCAGGAATCCGGATTCGCCGACGTCGTGGACGCCTCCGGGGTCCGGATCCTCTCCGAAGCCGGGTGGACGCTCGGTCGGGTGCTCTCCGACCTGTGCAACTGCTTCAACCCGCAGGCCGTGATCCTTGGCGGAAGCCTCGGATCGACTGCGCCGACACTGCTCGACGGCGTGCGTTCCGCCATCATGCGGTACGCCCAGCCAGCGGTCGTGGACGACCTGGAGGTCGTCCACGCCGGCTGCGGAGTGCGGTCGGAGCTGATGGGGGCCGTCCTGCGAGCTGTGGAGCGCGCCAGCAGGCTCTCCTCGTAGACCAGGCTCGCGTCTGACGGCGCGGGCCGTGCAGCATCGCCTTGAGGGACGAGTGCGGTCAGACCACGCTGATGAAGGTCGGGTTCGACTGGAAGATGGTGCGGACCTTGATCGTCTTGCCGGGCCGGGGTGCATCGATCTGCTTGTTGCCGCCCAGGTAGATGGCGACGTGCCCGGGGGTCCAGATGATGTCGCCAGGCTTGGCGGCCTGGCGAGAGACCTTCCGGCCCGCATGTCGTTGAGCGGACGAATTGGAGGCGAGCTGCTTCTTGACAGCCTTCTTGTACACGTAGCTGGTGAACCCGGAGCAGTCGAAACCCTTGGGGGTCTTCCCGCCGGTCCGGTAGGGAGTGCCGGTGTACTGCTTGGCGACCAGGACGATGGCCTGTCGCTGGGAAAGCACGCGAATACGCTTGCTGGCCTTGACGGCGACCGCCCCGGTCGACGCGGCAGGCACGAACTTCGCAGTGATGCGGTGCTTGCCGACGCTGAGCTTCTTGGACAGCCGGATCGTGGCCTTGCCGCTCTTCACCTTTCGAGTGGCGATGGCCTTGCTGCCGCTGTAGAACGTCACCCGTCCGGCGGCGCGATGACCCTTGATGGACACGGTGGCCACGACGCGGATGGTGGTGGTGCGATAGACCTGGCGCGTGGCCGAGGTCGTGACCTTGACCTTGGCCAGGGGCGCGGCGGTCAGGGGCTTCACGGCTGCGGGCTTCGGCGCCGAGGTGGCGCCGGCGACGGCCTGGGCGCTCTGAGTGCCGGCCAGGCCCGATACCAGGAGCATGAGCATCATCGCGGCTGCGGTCACCCGGCGACGGGTCGTTGACAAGGGCGGGAAGGTGGCAAGGGCAGTGAGGGGGCGCGTGGTGGCGCGCCCGAAGACCTGAGTCATGGGACCTCTCGACGCCTACGAAGTTAGCTGTCGGGTTCGGGCAAGAGGTCTAGCCCGGCCGGTGACTACCGGCTTCACCCCAAGAACGTCCGGGGACGTTCGCTGATGGTTCCCCCGCTGCTGCCAGTGGTCGATTGGCTTGTTGTCGGTGGCAGCACTCGGCGTCCCACAACAAGGTCCGGATCCACGGAAGATCACGGAACGGTTTCGATGCTAGGCGGATGTCGGCGCATCGACCGGGTCGATTGACCAAGGAATGGCCGCTTGTCCCTTTTTGGCAGGGCAAGCTACGGTCAAGTGCGCAGGTCAGGGTCCTCCTGTGAGCTGTGTCACATTGCCATCGGAGTGGCGGAGCCTAGGTGTGCCCGGGGGCAGGACGATCTCAGGGAAGCAGCGTCGTGGTCAGGGTGCTGGCGCGCGCCAGGCAGACGCCCGTGCGGTCACCGGTGCGCCAGGACTCGGCGGTGGGGAGCCACGCCGTGAACGAGAGATCGTCGGGTGGCTCTGTCAGCTGGACCGCGTGGCAGATCTGGAGGATCTCGGAGCGCATCCGGGCGTAGGTGGGCTGCGCGCCGGTACGAGCATCGGCGTCGAAAAGGTGCTTGGCGATGACCTGCGCTTTGTGCCCGCTGGCGCACGGCACGACCACCACGGTCGATATCCGTCCATCAGCGGGCAACGTCTTGAGGCAGTGCCCGACCGCCACCTGACTCGGGCTGGCATTGGTCGGCTCCGTCAGCGTCAACGGGATCGAGCCGGGGCGGGCCGTGCTTCCGATAGCGAGCGTGATGCCGAGGGCGAGGCCTCCGACGGCGAGCACGGCACCTCCATACAGAGGCCACCGCAGCCGGTGCCTGCGGTCCGGGCCGGAAGGAGGCATCCGGGGAGCGGGTGGTCCCGTCCGCCAGGCAGGGTCGGAGGTCACCGGGGCCCCGGAGCTGGGCACGGCAGGCGGGCCGCTTCGGTATCCCTGCTCCGGAAGCGCGAACCCTCCGGCCTGCTCTGGTGTGGTCACACCACGACCATAGCGACTTCACGGCTTCTTGCGATGCTCTGTGCCCGCTGAGGTGTCCGGCTGGGGCGACTCGAGGGGCACCTGTCAGCGGACCGGCTCAGCTGGGGCCGGGTCGCCGCGCGACGCGTAGCGCGGCGACCACGGTCGTGACCGCCGCTCGGAGATCGGAGGTGTCCTGGGGCATTCCGTCCGCGGAATAGCGGAGACGCTCGACACGGATCACGACTTCCTGGAGCGCCGTCACGGCGGCGTCGCCTCCCGGCGATTCCGACGTGTCGCCTGCTCTGCGCGGGGCCTGCGTCCGGAGCCGTTCCTGGATCAGGTCGCCCCACTGGCGCGGAGTCGTCGAGCGGGTGCCCGCGAGTCCGGCACGACGAGCGGCGCGCAGCACCCTCCGCCACCCGGCCTCGGCACCCAGCGGGCGCCTTCTGCGGCGCAGGATCAGCCACGCGGTCGAGCCGGCTGCTGCCAGGATCAGCACGAGCGCGGCGGCGCCGGCGGCCCACCCGGTGCCGGCCGAGTGCTGTCCAGACTCGGTTGCCGCGGCTGTCGACGTCCGCTGCGTCGCGCTCTTGCTCTGCGAGGGTGTCGGGGTGGCGCTGCGTGTCGGAGTGGGAGTCGCGGACGGCGTGGGGGTCTTCGTCGCGGTGGGTGCGGGGGTGGCGGAGGGCCGGGTCCAGGCCGGGGCCTCGCCGGTCTGGACTGACGGGGTCGGCTCGAACCGCACCCAGCCGATCTCGGCGAAGAAGAACTCAGGCCAGGCATGGGCTTGTGTTCCGGTGACGACCACGGCGCCGTTCTCGTCTTCGGCCCCGGGCAGGAAGCCCTGGGCCAGCCGGGACGGTATGCCCAGCGTGCGCGCCATGATGGCCATCGCCGTGGCGTATTGCACGCAGTAGCCGCTGCGATGGGTCAGGAACGTCCAGACGGGATCGTCGTCCTCAGTGGGTGCGACCTCAGCCGAATAGGTGAAGCTCTGGGGGTCACGCAGGTAATCCTGCAGCGCGACGAGGTCGTCGTATTGGCTCAGCGACCCCGCGGTGATCTGGGCGGCCAGGGCCGCGGTCTGGGCGAGGTGAGCCGTGGGCGCCACGACGGTGTAGTCCGCGTCCGCCGGTCCTTCCCCTGAGCCCGCCTTCCGCAGGAGCGAAGCACTGAGAAGCTCCGGGCGGGCCGTCAGGACATAGCTGTCCGGCAGGTCACCGGCGGTGCGGAGCTCGCCGTGCAACCCGTCGAACGTGCCGCGTTCCACGCCCCTCACGTAGGCCGGTGCCACGGTGAGGGGCAGGGCATCCCCGGCGAGCCCTTCCACAGTGATCGTCCGGGTGAACTCGTCTGCCCCGGGCTGCTGGGCGGAGGCGGCGTCGTGCAGCAGCTGCCCAGCCTCGATGGGGGAGCTGTCGGCGGACTGGCGAGCGGACCAGGTGAGCCCGTCGAAGGTCACGAAGGTTGACACGCGCATGGGCTCGCGCTGTGCCTCCGACAGTGCGGTTGCGCGGGGCGACGAGGACGGGGGTGCGGCGGATGTCGACCTGCGAACTCGGCAGGAAGGCAACGGCGCCATCGAGATCGACGGTGAAGCCGCCCTTGACCTGGTTGAAGATAACGCCTTCAACGCGCTCGCCAGCTTCGAACTTGGCTTCGAGCTTGACCCAGCTTTCTTCG